>DYZF01000283.1 GCA_020741375.1 Tessaracoccus flavescens | reverse complement strand
CGCCATTGCACGCCGAACGCAGGTGGGTACAGCAGAAGGCCCCGTGACTGGTGTTTCACCTAGTCACGGGGCCTTCTGCCTCGTGTCCGAGAGAGGACTTGAACCTCCACGCCCTTATCGGGCACTAGCACCTCAAGCTAGCGCGTCTACCTATTCCGCCACCCGGACGAGTGTGCTCTCCAACAGGAGTGCGACACGAAACTGTAGCAGGAGTCTCCGGAGTCGCACAATTCGGCGCCCACCGCCGTCGGTCAGTCGTCGAGCATCGCCCGCCGCGGCAGCGGTCCCATCAGGGCCGTCTCCTCCTGCGGGTCTGGAGCGGAGTCGTCCTGCGGCCCGGGCTGAGGCTCGAGCAGATCGACGACGAACGCTGCCGTCGGTCGCTGATCGGGTTCCTTGGCGAGGCAGTCGCCCACCAAGCTGACCAGATCCGTCGGTGTGCCGGCAGGCAGCTCCGGGGGCGGGTCCTGCACGTGGGCCAGAGCCGTTGCGATCGGCGTCGGGCGCGCGAAGGGCTTCTCCCCCGTGAGCATCTCGTACGCCAGCACCCCTAGGCCATACATGTCCGTGGCCGGGCCCAGCTCGTTACCCAGAGCCTGTTCGGGGCTCAAGTAGTGCGCGGTGCCGAGCACTTGGCCTGTCATGGTCTGCGACAAACTGCCCACGGAGCGGGCGATCCCGAAATCGGTCAGTTTGGCCCCAGTGTCGGGGACGAGCACGTTCGCGGGTTTGATGTCGCGGTGAATGATCTCGGCCTCGTGGGCCACGACCAGCGCGGAGGCGAGTCCATAGAGGATTGTGCGGGCCTCGTCGGCCTCTAGGGGGCCACGGGAGAGCAATGCGCCGAGGGTGGGGCCGTCGACGAACTCCATGACCAGGCAGCACAGCTCGTCCTGTTCCACATAGTCGTGCACCGTCACGATGTTGGGATGCACCACCTGCGCCGCGAACTTGGCCTCGGCGCGGAACCGCTCGATGAGCGCGAACTCGTCCTGCGTGTGCGGGTGCATGATCTTGAGGGCTACGCGGCGTTCCAGGACGTCGTCGAAACCGTCCCAGACCTGCCCCATTCCGCCGGAGGCGACATGGCCGATCAGCCGGTAGCGATCCCCGAGCACCAGCCCGGGACGAAGACGTTCCACGTGTACCTCCGAAGAGCGCCCGATGTTCGAGCGAACGGCCTGATCATACGCCCTTTGCGGGGACTAAGGCGCCCCATCATTTCCCGGGGTAGATGGCGCGTCTATGACCCCTGAGCGGAGCGGTTTCGCGACAGCGACTACCGTTGGCATCATTCGAACGACGAAGTTGGTAGGTAATGGGTTTCCTCGACAAACTGCTCGGCCGCGGCGACGACGACGTCGCCACCCCGACAGAGTTCTCTCCCGAGGCCGTTCGGCCGGCGGTGTCCGAGCTGATCGGCGCCTTGAGCGCGCTCGCCGACGCCATGGACGTCGAGGACGCGCCGCTGTCCAACCCCGGTTGGCGCGGCCGAATCCGCGACCTGCGTAACGCGAGCGGCAGCCTCCGCGTGATGGCGCGCAACCCCGCCTTCACCCGCGACGACCTCTTCGAGGTCCTCACGACGGTGCGCCCCATTTACCGCGGCGCTCCGCCCAAGGATTTTGCACACCTCGCCGAGCTCAATGAGCGCGTCATCGCCGCCATCGACGGCCTCTACGCCGCCATCTGACACCCGCGCGCGCATCCTAAACGCTCGCCGATTCCGCCCGACCGGCGCCCCACCCTTCAACTGCGCCCACCGCTGGGTGATAGTGGAAGCATGGCTAACTTCGCGGACACCGCAGCGATCAACCTACGACTGGGCCTCCTGGGCCTTCCGTTGCCAACCGAGGGAGCCGCAGGTCGCGCCGTCGATCTCGTGCGCCCCATCCTGGATCGCCAACGCGAACTGAACCGCAGATTGGCGCACCGCCTGCCCGCCGTCGACACACGGATCCAACAATTCCTCGACCGCTATCTCGACGGCACCGGAACCGAACCCCATCTCCCCCGCCAAACATTGGTGCTCGATCAAGCGGGCCTCGCGCGCGAGATGTCGCTGCCCGTCGACGGCGACACCTTTACCTCCGAGCAGCTCACCAGCTACCGGCTCGTCAACGGTGTGCTGCACAACCCGGCCAACGACCGCCGCACCACGAAGGGCGTCTTCCACATCGCGGAGGGTGGCCTCCCGATTCAGGACGACAAGATCGCCGTCCCCCGCGACGTGTTCGGCCGCATCCTCGAGCAGGCATTCCTCCCGCCGGAAGACGCCATGGTTCTGCCCTACACGAGCAATCACCCCGAGCGCCCAACCTGCTGGGCCAGCCTCCTGCTGCGGCCCATCGTGGTGCCGGAGGTACCCGGCTACACCGTCGAACGCCGCATGGAGACCCGCTTCTTCGCGCCCGGCACGTTGATGGCCAACCTCGACTTCGTCGAAGGCATCTTCGGCAACGGCGGCGACCCCTACCTCCCAGAGCACGACGCCTCGCTAGACCCGGAGCGGTGGACCGGCCACACCGGTCTGGTGGTGCTAGCTCCGCACCTCACCACGCTGAAGAAGAAGGACCTAGGTCTCCCCCACATCAGCGAGGCAACCGAGCGGCAGCGCCGCGACGGCATGTGCTGGGAGGACGAGAACGAGCTCTACAACGGGGGCTCCGCCTTCAAACTGTGCGCGCGTGACGAATCGGGCGTCATCGCCACCGTCATCGCCGACAACTACTTCGGCTACTGCAAGAAGGAGGTCAAGGCGCAGATCAGCTACGCGGCGAACCTGCTCGGCCTCGTGGAGGAAGAGCACGCGGGCGGCGCGTTCGCCTTCCCCCGCTACAACCTCGGCCAGACCTTCACCTACAAGTACGCCGACACCTCCTACACGCTCGCCGACGTCGTCGCCCGCGACCCCGAACGCTTCGAACTCCAACCCGAGGGCCACGCCTTGGACCGGGAGCACGACGACATCGTTTTGGTTCCCGAGCGCGCCACCTTCTCAATCCGCGACATGTCGGTGTCCTGGATCGCCGACGGCGCCACCGCCAAGATCCAGCTACGCGCCGACAAGCTGTACGTCGGGCCCGACGGATACGTCGTCAAGCTGGAACACATCGAATCCGACGGCGACCAGTGGACCCTGCTCGGCACCTCCCCGCAGGCCACCAGCTGCCACAAGCCCGCCACCGTCTCCGGCGGCGGCAAGTCTGAGATCTCAAAGTCCATCACCGACGCCTTCGTCCGCGGCAACGCGTATGTGGCGGACTTCGCCGACGACATGGCTCAGGTGGCCGCGATCGTCGGGCGCGACTTCTCCGACCGGTTCGCCGACCCCGGCCACGAACCCGACCATCGCCCCCTGCTGTCGGACGAGCGCAGCGTGGGGTCGGTCATCAAATTGCTCACGCCGTCGAGTGAGTTCACCGACGAGTACAACGCGTTCGTCGAAGCGATCCCGCACCACATCAAGGAACTGGTGTTCGTGGTCAAGCGCTTCTACCGCCCTGAGTGGGGCGACGACTGGCCGAGCCACTTCTCCGTGGGCCGCATCAACGGTCGCGCCGGACATGCTCTCCGCCTCGACGGCGACAAGATCCAAGTGAACATGCTCCGCGTCGGATTCGCCCCCGACGGCTCGTGGCGCCTTTTCGGTCTGCGGCACGATTTCCATCCGGCCGCCAAGGTGCAAACCGAGGACGACATCACGGCCAGCATCACCGTGCCAGGGACCGACGGCGGCCTGTCGCGCAAGTACGTCACCAACTGTGAGCAGCTTCTGTTCCAGCGGCCGGACGATGCCATCCACCGCGGCTACGACAAGCAGGCTGAGGCCGACATCGCAGGCGGGGCATTCCTCAGCAACTTCGAGCCGCTCACCCGCGACGACGCTCGCGCGCTCGTCGACGACGCCGTCGCCTTCTCCAAGTTCACCCAGCCGATGGAGGATCTGATCCGTAGCGTCGCCGCCGGCGAGGGTGAAGCCGACTTCTTCGTCTCGTCCGCGCACCCCCGCCTGATCAACGGGCAGCGGTCCAAGAATCCGCGCTACCTCCAGGTACGTCCAGACGTGGCCCGCCCGAAGGAGACCGCCCTGGCGGAAATGGTCTCGCGCCTCCACCGTCGGCTCCCCATGGACGCCCCGCTGCGTCTACCCGTCGACGTGGTGGCCGCAGGCCGCCGCAACAACGCGGCCGAGGACGGGGTGCCGCCGCTGTGTGCCTACGCGCCGCTGCACTACATGGAGCTGCCCGAACTGTTCATGGAGTTCATCTCCTCCATGACCGGCAAATCGCCGTCGACGACGGGCGCAGGCTCCGAAGGGGCCATGACCAAGGGGCCGTTCAATGCGCTGCCGTCGATCATCGACCTCAACGCCGCGTTCCTCTCGTTCGTTCTCTCCGGCTACGATGGCTGGCTCTCCAGCGCCGGCACCATCGGCCCGAGCGTCCGAGTGGACCACGACATCTCTCTGCTCGTGCCGGAAGTGTTCTCGCGCATGTCCGACGAGGAGCGCTCGGCCGCACACCTCATCGAGGAAGGCTCGTTGGAGCCGGTGCCGGACGTGGAGCACGACGGCGAACTCATCGAGGCCAGCCGTCTCGGCTACCGCATGACGGCGAAGTTCCAGGCCAAGTACTTCGGACGCATCTTCATGCACCCACACGTCGTCTTCTCCGAGCCCATGCTCCGCCCGGAGCTGCAGGACATCAACGCGTACGTGGAGTCCGTGCGCACCGTCGTGACGACGCACCAGCGGGTGGCGACCTCGTACTTCGACGACGGCACCGTCGCCCTGGCGGTGCCCCCGATCAAGGCCCTCCTGGAGATCATGGCCACCGGTCGCTCCGCCGACGGCTGGGGCCTCCACGACGACGAGTTCCGCTCGCTGTTCAGCCGCGACAGCGTGCTCGCGTCGCAGTGGTACCGCGATCGGCTCGAAGCGCAGCGCGCGAGCAACGAGCAGCACGCTCAGCGGGCAGTGGAATCCATGACGAAGTTCATCGAGGAGCCCACGAACGCGCGGGCAGCGGCTCGGCTCGGGATCGCCGAGCGGCTGGAGGCGCTGACCACGACCGTGGAGCGCTCACGTGGAGCCGGCGCCGTCGACGAGTTGAGCGGCACGCTCGGCCGTCAGGTGGAGTGGCGCCTGAGCTAGCCGGGCGACAACGGGTTCACGCCGACGGCGTCCACCCGGGCAACTCGGCGATCAGTTCGTGCGTCAAATCATTGAGCGTCTCGATAACGGTGGTCTGCTCGAGGACGTCGTCAGCGGGCGGGTGGAAGTGCGGCGGGACGGCGACCACCCGCATGCCTGCCGCGACAGCGGACAGGATGCCGTTGGTGGCGTCCTCCACCGCCACGCACTTCGACGGCTCGACGCCGAGGAGTTCGGCGGCCCGGAGGTAGCCGTCGGGCTCGGGCTTGCCCCGCTCCACTTCCTCGGTGGAGACGGTGGCGGTCAACACGTCGCCGATGCCCATCGATTCCACGCCTGCGTCGATCAGCACTCGCGGCGACGAGCTGACGATCGCGATCGGATACTTCTCAGCCATCCGCCGCACCGCCTCCACCGCGCCGGGCAGCAGGGTGATGCCCTCGCGATGATGCTGGGCCATCTTCTCGATCGTCGCGCGAGCCGCCTCCGGTGGCGTCATCGGCAGGCCCACCTCCTCGACGAGAAAGGTGCTCCACTCGGCGGTACTCATGCCCATCATCGCCTGCGTGGCCCCGTCGGGCCAGGCCAGCCCGGCGTCCTCGGCCAGCCCGCGACGGACCACATCCCACACCGCCTCGGTGTCGGTCAGGGTGCCGTCCATATCGAAAATTACTGCTGCTGGCTGCACTGGATCTCCTCAAATTGTGAGTGTCCTTCCACCCTAACCATGGGATATGGTTACCGGCAGTTGGACAGATGAATCCGGTGAGATCCCGGAACTGTCGCGCAACCGTGATCCCGCGAGGGGAGTCGGACCGCTGGCCAACACACCCGATAGTCTCCGTCGCGACCAGCGGAAGGCCCTGGCCCGGCGGACTCACCGCAAGGAGCCATCCGAATGTCTTCGTTCTCTCTACGCCGCGTAGCGCTCTCCTCGGCTGCTGCCCTCCTTCTGGGCACCGTCGCTCTCCCGGCTCTCGCCGACGGCAACGCCTCCGAGTGCACCTCTGCCGGCAACGTCTGGGTCCATGTGGAACACGGCGACGTCGTGAAGGGCGCCTGCGCCACCAAGTTCAGCAACGGCACCGAAGCCATGGTCAGCACCGGCCTCGCCGAGGCCCAGGGCGACTGGGTCAAGACTGTCGACGGCGTCACCGCCGACGGCGTCGAGTGGTGGAGCCTGTGGACCGGCAAGCCCGGCTCCGCCTGGGAGTTCGCGCAGGTGGGCATCGACGCGATGAAGCCTGAGGCTGGCACCGCCATCGGATGGCGTCTGCTCCCTGACTACAACGTCCAGGCTGAGGCACCGAAGGTCAACCCCTTCCTGCCCAGCACCGGCAACTGATCGTGCGGCCGGCATCACTCCTGGCATCACTCCTCGTCGCGCTCGGAGGGCTGGCGCTCGCTGCGCCGGCCGCCTCGGCTGACGTCACGAACGGGCACTGCACGTCGGATACCGGCGTGACGCTGGTGGTGGACTTCCAAGACTTGGGTGGCAAGACGATCATTAAGTGCGTCGAGGACGTAACCCCCGGCACCACGGGCCTGCAGATCCTGCAAAAGGCCGGCATGAACCCCGCCGGAACCGTGCACGACGGCCCCGGCTTCGTCTGCCGGATCAACGATCGACCGAGCCGCTCGGAGACGATCCCGATCACCGGTCAGCCCGACTATCGCGAGACCTGCCGCCTGACGCCGCCCAGCGGCGCCTTCTGGTCCTACTGGCATGCCGACAACGGCGGTTCGTGGACGTTTTCGCAGTTCGGCGCGGGCAACCGTGCCGCCATCGTCGGCGGGTATGAAGGCTGGTCCTTCTCGCTCAACCGCACTGAGGACAGCAGCCCACGCCCCGGCGTGAAGCCGCTGCGACCAAAGGCTGAGCCCACCAAGGCACCCAGCTCGCAGGTACCGGCGCCGTCCACCCCGGCGCCCCGGCCGACCACCTCGTCCGCCGCGCCCACGTCCAAGGCTCCGGCATCGAAGGCTCCCGCCTCCAAGGTGCCGGCGACGAAGTCCCCCACGGCCAAGGCCCCGGCACCGGCGTCGAAGTCCCCGGCGTCCACGGCGCCGACGGCTGCGAAGACCACAGCGGCGGGGTCCACTGCTTCAGCTGTGGAATCAACGACGGCGGCAAGCGCATCAGGCACCGCCTCGGCCTCCGCGACCACTCCGGACGCGACAACACCGGCGGCATCGCCGTCGAGCATGTCGGCTGAGCCATCAGCCACAGCAACAGAGACGCCTGCGCCTCCGGTCGCCGCGGAGCAGGCGGACTCTGTCCCCGTCGGCACGCTCGTGGGTGCTGGGGCCGTGGCCACGCTCGGCGCGGCGGGCGGCGTCGTGTGGTGGCGCCGTCGCGGAGTGTGATGCAGAAGTACTTCCTTCCGCGCCAACTACACCCTTTCGCGTGGTGGGGCTGGGCGCTGGCTCTGGCCGCGGCAGCCTCCACCACGACGAACCCCCTCTTCTTGGCGGGCATCATCGGGGTGGCCAGCTTGGTGGCCTTCGCACGCCGGGGCGGGGGGCCCTGGGGCAACGCCTTCAAGCTCTACCTCATGCTGGGCGCCTTCATCGTGGTGCTGAGAGTGGTGTTCCGCATCATATTCGGCGGAGGTGACGGCCCGACGATCCTGTTCGAGCTGCCTCGGATCCCGCTGCCGGAGGTCGCGCGCGGAATCAGGCTGCTGGGGCCGGTCTCGCTGGAATCGGTCCTCTACGGCCTCTACGACGGTCTTCGGCTCGCGGCCATGATCATCTGCATCGGCGCAGCCAACTCCTTGGCCAACCCCAAGAAACTGCTCGCCAACCTGCCCGGTGCCCTGTACGAACTCGGGACGGTGATGGTTGTGACGGTGTCGGCGCTGCCCCAGTTGGGCGACTCACTGCAGCGGGTCATGCGGGCGCGCAAGCTCCGCACGACCGCCGTCGCGAAGACCCGACGGCAGAAGCTCCGCGCCGTCGAGACGATCATCATCCCGGTGCTGTCGGACGCCCTGGAACGGTCGATGTCGCTCGCCGCATCGATGGACGTCCGCGGCTACGGTCGCGCCGGCCAGGCCAGCAAGGCCGACCGTTGGGCGACGGCGACGCTTGCGCTGCTCAGCTTCGGATTGCTCGCCGTGTGGGCGTTCCGGTTCTTGGCGGGCTCGCCCGATCGGTCCTTCCTCGGCATACCGCTGCTCTCGACTGCCCTCTTGCTGGCCGGTCTGGGCGCAGCGGGCTTGGCGCTGAGGATCTCTGGCCGCACTGCGCAGCGCACCCAATACCGACCCATCAAGTGGCAGGCGCCCGAGACGGTCACGGTCGCAGCCGGGCTGATCGCCGTCGGCATCGTGCTGTGGCTGGCCAATATCGGCGACCCGACGGCCCTGTTCCCTGCAATCACGCCCTTCGAATGGCCGGAACTCACCGTCCCCCTGCTGGTGGTGCTGCTCGCCGCGGCCCTGCCGGCCTTCTTGACCCCTCCCCCGCACCTAGCGAGCACCCCATGATCCGCTTCGATGACGTCACCTTCCGCTACGCCTCCAGTGAGACGCTGCGCCTGTCGCACGTGAGCTTCACGATCGAGGAAGGCGAGCTGTGCCTCGTCGTCGGCCCGACGGGCAGCGGCAAGTCCACCCTGTTGGGGTGCATCAACAACCTCGTCCCCCGCTTCACCGGTGGGATTCGCACGGGGCGGATCGAGATCGACGGTCGCGACACCACGATGCTGGCGCCGCGCGATCTGGCCACCACCGTCGGCTACGTGGGCCAGGACCCCTTGGCCGGGTTCGTGACGGACACCGTCGAAGAAGAGCTCGCCTACTCCATGGAACAGTTGGGCTTCGACGCGGCGGAGATGCGTCGGCGCGTAGAAGAAACCTTGGATCTCATGGGCATCGCCGACCTTCGGAACCGGTCGCTGCGGGAGCTCTCCGGAGGTCAGCAGCAGCGGGTTGCCATCGGCAGCGTGCTGACGACGTCGCCCAAGGTACTGGTCCTCGACGAGCCCACCTCCGCGCTGGATCCGATCGCAGCGGAAGAAGTACTTGCGACGGTGAGCCGTCTGGTCCGCGACCTCGGCACCACCGTCGTCATCGCCGAGCATCGCATGGAGCGCGTGATCGAGTTCGCCGACAGCGCACTGCTCGTCGGCGATGAGGTCATCCACGGCGACACTCGCACGATTCTGGCGCAGTCCCCCATCCAGCCGCCGTTGGTGGAGCTGGGCAGCGCCCTGGCGTGGCAACCGCTCCCGCTGACTATCCGAGAGGGCCGACGGCACGCGGCCCAGCAGCGCCGCGACTGGGAAGCCGCCCCGCCGTCGCTACCGATGCCGGTGAGCCAACACGACCCGGCCCTGAGCGCGTCGGGGATCATCGTGCGCTACCCGCAGAAGGTGGCGGTGGCCGGCGTCGATCTCACCCTCCGCGGTGGGGAGATCGCGGCCCTGATGGGGCGCAACGGCTGCGGGAAGTCCAGCCTCATGTGGGCCATCCACGGGGCCGGCCGGCGCGACGGCGGCACCGTTGAACTCGACGGCGACGCCAGCGTCGCGCTCGTCCCGCAGACCGCCTCCGACCTGCTGTACCTCACCAGTGTCCAGGCCGAATGTGACGCGAGTGACCAAGCGGCCGGACTCCCGTCGGGCCACACACTCGAGCTACTCCGTCGCCTGGTACCGGGCATCGAGCCCGACGCCCACCCTCGTGACCTGTCCGAGGGCCAGAAGCTGGCCGTTGTGTTGGCCGTGGAGTTGGCGGGCAACCCGCGCGTCGTTCTCCTCGACGAGCCCACCCGCGGCCTCGACTACGCGGCCAAGGCGGCGCTCAGCCAGATCATCGCCGACATGGCGGCCGAAGGCCGCGCCGTACTGATCGCCACCCACGACGTGGAGATGGTGGCCACCACCTGCGAACGGGTCGTGGTGATGGCTGAGGGCGAGATCGTCTCCGACGGCCCCGCCCGCACGGTGCTCGCCGGGTCTGCGCTGCTGGCCACGCAGGTCGCCAAGGTGGCCAATCCCACCCCGGTCCTCACGGTGCAGGAGTACCTCGATGCGGCCAGCTGAACCGATGGTGGACAACCCGACCCTTGACGTGCCGTCACCCGTGGTGGGCGTCACTCTGGGATGGCGCTCGTGGCTGATCATCGCCGTCTCGAGCCTGCTGGGACTCTTCGCGATCCTCTGGCCGCTGGTCATCCCGGCGGTCAACGTCGCCCCCGAGCATGCTCAAGACGCACCCTTCGTCTTCGCTGCGCTCCTCCCCGTGGTCCTGATGCTGGTCATCGCGCAGGTGAGCGAAGGTGGGCTCGACGCGAAATCGCTGGCGGTGTTGGGTGTCCTGTCGGCCATCAACGCTGCGATTCGCCCCGCGCTCGGGGCCGGGACGGCGGGCATCGAATCGGTGTTCTTCCTGCTCATCCTCGCCGGACGGGCATTCGGCCCCGGCTTCGGCTACCTGTTGGGGTTCACGTCGCTCTTCGCCTCGGCGCTGCTCACCGCAGGTGTGGGCCCGTGGCTTCCGTTTCAGATGATCTGCGCGTCATGGGTGGGGCTGTTCGCGGGGCTTCTCCCCCGCCGCCTCACCGGCAAGGCTGAAATCGCCGCGCTTATCGTCATGGGCATCATCTCGGCTTACCTCTACGGGGCGCTGATGAACATGTGGTTCTGGCCGTTCATCACCGGCGCCAGCCCCGACGGAGTGGCCAGCTCACTCGATTACATCCCTGGGGCGCCAGTGCTCGAGAACCTGACGCGCTTCGGCTGGTTCACGCTGCTGACATCCACTGGCGGCTGGGACACCGGCCGCGCCATCACCAACACCATCGCGCTGCTGATCCTCGGCAGGCCGGTGCTCACCGTCTTGCGGCGGGCCTCCGGGCTCGCCCGCATCGCCCCGACCGTTCCAGCGAGGAAGGAGGCCACTCAGGCCACGCCCGGGGGGCGGTAGGCCGACACCACTTCATGGCATTGAACCCGGTGCGAATCCGGGACTGACGCGCAACCGTAACTCGCGTATCGAGGAGTCGGACCAATGCCGCCCGTATTTCTTCTGGATCGTCCGCACCCTGCGGATTGACGCGAAAGGATCCCCGTGCGCACAGGCACACGCCTCTTGGCATTTCCCCTGATCGTCGGCCTCGCCGCCGCTGCCCCCCTGCCCGCGACGGCCGACGCCCCGGGCGCCGACGCCGCCGTCGAATGGATGTACTCCAAGACCCTCGATTCCGGCCTCATCGAATCCTTCCCCGGCTGGGGCGACGTGGGCCTCACCTTCGACAGCATCCTCGCCGGTGCCGCCACCGACGCCCCGCGCGAGATGATCGACAAGTGGGTCGCCGGCACTGAAGCCGACTTCTACGACAAGTACGTCTGGGATGAAGGCGACGGCCTTCGCTGGACCCCGGGCGTGGTCGGCAAAGCGGTCGTCGCCCTCGACGCCGTCGGTGTCAGCACCACCGACTTCGCCGGCACCAACCCACAAGATTTGGCCGTGGAGTCTCTCACCCTTGGTGCGGAGCCCGGATGGGTGGGAGCCCCGGACGACCCGACTGGCTCCAATGCCTTCGCCCAGGCACTGGTGATGATGGCGGTGGCCCGCACGGGCGACCTGCCCGCCGAGCCCGTCGAGTTCGTCGCTGCGAAGCAGTGCGACGACGGCGGCTTCCCCATGTTCTTCCAAACGGGCAAGTCTTGCGCTGAGGCCGGCAGTTCATCGGACCCCGACGGGACCGCGCTGATCACCATGGCGCTGCTCGCCGCGAAGGCCGACGGCGTCGCCGCGGCGGACGCTCCGCTCCAGAAGGCGACGAGTTGGCTCGTCTCGATGCAGCGGGACAACGGCTCCTACTTCGGCGCGGTGCCGTGGACGGCCGTTGAAAACACCAACAGCACCGGCCTGATCAGCGGCGTCCTTGCTGGGATCAATGCGGGCGTCGCCGCCGACGCGGCCACGTGGGTGTCCTCGCTGCAGGTGCCGGA
>DYZF01000282.1 GCA_020741375.1 Tessaracoccus flavescens | reverse complement strand
CTGCTGGCCGCCATCGGCGCGCGGACGTCGCGCATCGAGATCGGCACCGGCGTCATCGACATGCGCTACGAGAACCCGTTCTATATGGCTGAGGACGCCGGCGCGGCAGACCTCATCGCCACCGGGCGACTCCAGCTCGGCGTGAGCCGAGGGAGCCCGGAACAGGTCATCGACGGCTGGCGCTACTTCGGCTACCAACCCGCCGAGGGCGAGACCGACCAGGACATGGCCCGTCGCCACACCGAGGTGTTCCTCAAGCTCCTCGACGGCGAAGGCTTCGCCCAGCCCAACCCGCGGCCGATGTTCGCCAACCCGCCCGGCCTGTTGCGGATCGAACCTCACTCCGAGGGTCTTCGTCAGCGCATCTGGTGGGGCGCCGGTTCCGACGCGACCGCCGTCTGGGCGGCCGAGCGCGGCATGAACTTGATGAGCTCCACGCTGAAGACCGACGAGTCTGGCGAGCCGCTGCACGTGCAGCAGCGCAAGCAGATCGAGGCGTTCCGCGCCGCGTGGAAGGAAGCCGGCCACGACTGGGAGCCCCGCGTGTCCATCAGCCGCTCCATCATGCCGATCACCACTGACCTCGACCGGGCCTACTTCGGCCTCGAGGGCCAGAAGGGCGATCAGATCGGCTACATCGAGCAGGGCAACCGCGCCGTCTTCGGGCGGATGTACGCCGACGAGCCGGACAAGCTGGTGGAGCAGTTGGCGCAGGACGAAGCCCTCGCCGCCGCCGACACGGTGCTCGTGACCATCCCCAACCAGCTGGGCGTCGAGTACAACGCGCATCTGCTGGAGTCGTTGGTGAACGACGTCGCCCCGGGCCTCGGCTGGCGCTGACCAACCGCCGGAGCCCCACCCGCCCCCGCCCTGAGAGCCGTCTCGGCGCAGGGGCGGTTCGCGTCCGCCCCCGGTGCCCGCGGCGCGGGGGATACTGGAGCCATGCAGATCACGGTTCAAGGACATGCCTCGGCGGCCTACCGCCCCGAGCGAGCGACGGTGCACCTCACGATCGGGTTCGAGGGGGCGGAGAAGGAGCGCGTCCTCGCGCAGGCCACGGAGCTGGGCAACGCGCTCGCCCACGACGTCGAGGCGATCAAGGCCCAGGCCGACTCACCTGTGACGTGGTCGGCGATGCTGCCCATCAGCACCCGCAGCTGGCGCCCCTACTCCAACGAGGGCAAGGTGCTGCCGATCCGGCACGCCGCGAGCGCGCAGGTGAAGATCAAGTTCCGCGACTTCAAGGCCCTCAGCCGCTTCATCGATCAGTGGGGTGGCCGCGACGGCGTCACCGTCGGCTGGGTGGAATGGGCGCTCACGGAGGAGCGCCGGGTCCGCGAGGAGAACTCTGTGCTGACCCGCGCCGTCGAAGCGGCCTACGATCGCGCCCAGACCATGGCTCGCGCCGCCAATGCCGGCGACGTGCGCTTCCTCGAGGTGGCAGATCCGGGCCTGATGCCCGGGGCTCGCGCCGAGACGCAGATGGCGTACTCGATGAAGGCCCGCGGAGCCGCCGACACCGGTGGCGAGGGGATCAACCTCGCGCCCGAGGACGTCGAGCTCGAGGCGACGGTGCACGCCCGCTTCACCACTGACTAGGCCGAACGGCGGTAGGCGCTGGGATGGCCGCGCTATCGTCGGCGCATGACTGACGACACCTTTGATCAGCTCGACGCGGACCTCGACGGAGTTGAGGACGCCGCCACCTTGGAAGAGATGGGCGATCAGAACCGCCCCTACGGCGAGGTCACATCCGAGGATCTGTCCGCTCAGGACTTGATCGACGACGGTGCCGACCTCGCCACGACGCTCGACGATTCCTCCTCCGAGGTGGGCCTCGCGCCGGTGGATCAGGAGATCGAGATGGAGCGCGACGAGGAGGAAACCCTCGACGATCGCTTGGCTCAAGAGGAGCCCGACCCGTTCCCCTCGGGCTAGTCCCGGGGCGGCTTCGCCGCGCGGGCTAGTCCATCAGCGTGGCTACGCCTCCGGGGTCCACGCGCGGTTGGCGAACGCCCGAAGCGGCTCTCGGATCCCTGCGCGTGAAGTACTTGCGCGCCGCGTCCAGATGCAGGGTCCGCAGGGCCACCTGGGGTTCGTCGGTCACGACGCCGGCCTCGGCGCCGCCCGCGTTCGCCAGTGACTGCAGCAGCGTCCACATTCCGTAGAAGACGCCGGCGCGGGTGGGTGCAGTGATGCACCTGGGGGGCTCCGACAACCGCTGAACCGTCGCATCGGCCGACTAGGTTGTTCATATGACTGATCTCTCCCACCCTGCTCCGGAGGGCGTGGCCAATCCCTGGCGCGACCTCGACGCCTACGTCGCCCTGCCCCGCCTCGGCCCGCTGACGCTGAGCCCGGACGGCCGCACGCTGCTGTGCTCTGTCCAGACGATCGACGCAGAGAAGACCGCCTACACTTCCGCGCTGTGGCGCGTCGACCCCACCGGGGAGCGCCCGGCCAGCCGGTACACGCGCTCAGTGAAGGGTGAGGCCGCCGCCGCGTTCCTCCCCGACGGCTCGCTGCTGTTCACCTCCAAGCGCGACGTGCCGGCCGACGGCGACGACGCGCCCAAGCCGTCGACCACCGCCCTGTGGTGCCTGCCGGCCGACGGCGGTGAGGCCTATGTGATCGCCCGTCGCGACGGCGGCTGGGGCGACGTCTTGACCAGCCCCGACGTCGACTCCGTCGTCCTCGGCGTGCTGATGCACGGCGGCGTCGACGACGAGGTGGCCGACGCCGAACTCCGCGAGGCCCGACGCAAGAAGAAGGTTTCGGCCATCCTGCACGCGGGCTACCCGGTGCGCTTCTGGGATCACGATCTGGGGCCGGAGAACATCCGCCTCAAGGCCGCCACCCTCAGCGGCGACACCGACCGCGAACTGACGGACCTCCGCGATCTCACCGGCGACGTCGGCCGCTCGATCAGCGACGCCGTCCTATCCCGCGACGGCAAGAGCCTGGTGGTGACGTGGCGCGTCGCCGGGCCGAAGGGCGAAACCACCAGCCAACTCGAGGTGATCGACGTCGCCACGGGTGACCGCCGAACGCTTGCCGCAGAGGCCGAGGTTGAGTTCGCCCACCCCATCATCAGCGACGATTCCGCCACCGTTGCCTGCGTCGCGAGCCCGATGTCGACGCCTACGGACACCTACGACAACAAGCTCTGCCTCATCAACCTTGCCACCGGCGAGCGCCGGCTCCTCGCCGAGGAGTGGGACCGGTGGGCCACCCCCGTCGCCTTCTCGCCCGACGCCGCCACCCTCTACGTGAGCGCCGACGACGACGGCGCGGCCCCGCTCTTCGCCGTCGATACCGTCTCGGGTGAGGTGCGCAGGCTCACGCAGGAGGGCGCGCACAGCTCCGCCGTGCTCAGCCCCGACGGCGCCACTCTCTACGCGGTGCGCACGTCCTACGTCCACCCCGGCGAGATCGTCGCGGTGGACGTGGCGACGGCACAGTCGCGGGTGTTGCCTGCACCCGTCGAGTACCCGCCGCTGCCCGGACGTCTCGAGCGCGTGGAGACCGCAGCATCCGACGGCACCCGCGTGCCCGGCTGGCTCGTCCTGCCCGAGGGCGCCAGCGCCGAGAATCCCGCACCCCTGACCTTGTGGGTGCACGGCGGGCCGGTGTCGTCGTGGAACGCCTGGTCGTGGCGGTGGAGCCCGTGGCTGCTGGCCTCCCGCGGGCAGGCGGTTCTGCTGCCGGATCCGGCGCTGTCGACGGGTTACGGCCGTGCGTTCGTCCAGCGTGGCTGGGGCGCGTGGGGCGCCGAGCCCTACACCGACGTCATGGCCCTCACCGACGCCGTCGAGGCCCGCGACGACATCCGGGATGACTCGTCAGTGATGATGGGCGGCTCGTTCGGCGGCTACATGGCCAACTGGATCGCCACCCAAACAGACCGGTTCAAGGCGATCGTCAGCCACGCGTCGCTGTGGAACCTCGCGTCCTTCGGGCCCACCACTGACGCGGCCTGGTACTGGCGGCGCGAGATGACGCCGGAGATGTTGGCGGCCAACTCGCCGCACCAGTTCGCGAGCCAGATCACCACGCCGATGCTCGTCATCCACGGCGACAAGGACTACCGCGTCCCGATCGGCGAGGGCCTGGCACTGTGGTGGGCGCTGGTGCAGCAGCACGACGGCGATCCGGCGGACATGAAGCACCGCTTCCTGTACTTCCCGGACGAGAACCACTGGATCCTGACGCCCCAGCACGCCAAGGTGTGGTACGAGACGGTCATCGAGTTCATCGCCGCCCAGCGCGAGGGCAGGCCGATGGGCGACGTGGAGCTGGTCTAGCTGTCGTCTTCGGGTCGCCAGCCCACCGTCGATTCCCGGACCACCAGTTCCATGGTGGGCTCCAGGATCTGGCGGGGGGCGGCGCCGCCGATGGCCTCCAGCAGGAGTTCCGTGGCCTCGGCGCCCATCACCAGAGGATCGCGGGTGAAGGCCGTCACGGACGGCTGGACGATCCGGCACAGAGGGCTGTCCTCGAAGGACGCGATCGCGATGCTGCCCCGGACTCCGGCGGCGGCCAGCGCAGCGAGGCCGCCCATGGTGAGCACCTCGTTGTCGTAGATGATGCCGGTGGGCTGCCGATCCAGCGACAGAAGATCCGCGGTGGCGGCGCGGCCGGCGGCCTCCGTGTAGTCGGTGGCGTGGACGGGGCAGATCTCGATGTCCAGCTCGGTGCAGCGACGGACGAACTCCTCCGAACGCCGCACGGTGTGCACCAACTCGGCGCGACCGGGGACGTGCGCCAAGCCAAGTCGTGGTGACCGACAACTAGAACACAGCCCGCAGCAAACGGGCTCATCACATTTGAGGGTGTAGAGGCGGGGTGATCACGGCGGCGCGTCGGTCCGCGGTTGAGGGTCGAGGTCTCCCGAAGATGGAAGTTCTCACACTCACCATCCGGAAGACCTCGACGTGCCTCACGCTACCTTCACGCGCCCCAACCTGACCACGTTCACCCGCCT
>DYZF01000281.1 GCA_020741375.1 Tessaracoccus flavescens | reverse complement strand
CAGGCAAGTCCACAAACCAGCCCACGAGTCGATACGCCCGGCGCTACGCGCGCGGACTACTCAATCAGCGGAAGGGGGCGGACTACTCAATCAGCGAAAGGGGCGCCATTCGACAGCACCACGCGACTCCGTCGCGAGCGCGTCACTCAGGGAGCGTCCTACTGTGCGGCTCCGCGCGACCTGTCGCGACGTGTGGCGAGCAGCCAACGAGCGACGACGTCGATCAAGAAGCCGAGCGTGCCGATCACAAGGATCAGCGCCGTCACGTGATGGAAGGCCAACTGATCCTTTGCATTGAGGATCTCGTAGCCCAGCCCGCTCGCGACGCCGAGCATCTCTGCCGGCACGAGGACCACCCACGCGATCCCGAGAGCCTGCCTCACCCCGAGCAGGAGGGCAGGGCGCACCGACGGCCACGTCACGCGGGAAAGCACCTCGGCGCGGGAGGCGCCGAGAGAGCGCGCCACCCCAAGATGCCCCGGGTTGACCCGCCCAACCCCCTCCGCGACACCCGTGGCGATGGGCCACACGGCAGCTGCTGCCACCAGCGCAACCACCGGCGGATCGCCGACGCCGAACGCGATGACCACGACGGGAGCCCACGAGAGCGGCGAGACCATGCGCAAGAACAGCAGCACCGGGGACACAGCCCGATCCAAGCTCCGACTCGAGCCGACGGCCAACCCAATCGCGACACCGATCACCGCCGCCACCGCGACCCCGGCCAGCAGCCTGAACACGCTGGCCGACGCGGCGTCGAGCAGCGCTCCCCCAGCGGCCAGCTCGGCAAAGCCCCGCACAGCCAGAAGCGGGGAGAACTGTGCCACGAGCGGCCGGGCCGCGAAGACCACGTCGGTCGCGAGCCACCATAGGAACACCGCTCCGACGACCCCGACCGCCGGAAGGAGTGGCCGCGCGTCGATACCAGCACCCCGTGGACTGGCCGCAGTGCGGCCGACAGCAATGGCGCTCATTCTGAGACCTCCTCGACGCGGTCTGGAACCGCAACGCCGGCACGCTGGAGCGCGGCCGTGATGAATGTGTCCTCGACAAGTTGACGGTGTGCCTCGGCCGGATCCACCTGATCGAGGAACGAACGGTCGCCGTCGACGACTGTGCCCGCCATGAGCTGAACCAGACGCTCCGTGTAGGCCGCATGCGGGAAGGCACTGAAGCCGAGCTTCTCACCGTGCCAGTGGGCGTGTTCGGCGCCAGGATCGGCCGGGCGCGACAGCGCGCGCTTGATGGCCCCGACTGGCTGCGGCAGGTAGCCGCCGGCGCTGAGCCGCTCCGCCGCCTCGTCCCGGTGGGCGTCTGCCCAGCCCTGGGCCGCGACCAACCCGTCGGCCAGTGCGTGCACCGTGTCGGGGTGCCGATCTATCAAGTCCTGACGGACGGCGACGGCGCAGCACGCGTGATCGCGCCACACGTCGCCGAGGAGGCGATGCACGGTGCCGATGCCTTGGATTTCGGCGGCGGCGTTGAACGGATCGGCCACGGCGAACCCGGCGATCTGACCCGCGGCTAGCGCAGACACCATCTCGGCTGGCGCCATGACGACGAGCTGCACCTCGCCCGGGCGCGCGCCGCGGCCGATCACCGGCGTGAGACCAGCGGAAGTGAGGATCCGCTGGGTGAGGATGGAGTGGACGCTCCACCAGTACGGGACGGCCACGGTGGCGCCGCCGAGTTGCCCGACGTCGCTGATCCCGGCCCCCAGAACGAGAGCCGACCCATTGGTATGGCCCCAGCCGAGCACCTTGACCGGTGCATTGGTGGCCAGCCGAAGCTGAAGTGCCAACGGCATGAGGAGGTGGACGACGTCGACCTCCCCGACGACGAACGCTTGGGCGAGCGCATCCCATGAGCGGAACAGCACGGGTTTTGCCGTCGGCGCCCCGGCCTCGGCCCACAACCCACGGTCGTGCGCGATCAGTAGAGCTGTGGCGTCGGTGATCGGGAGGTAGCCGATGCGCAGTTCACGGCCGAGGCCCGTGGCCGCGTCGGCCCGCTGGGGGGCGAGAGCTTGCCAGCCGCCCCGGACGGCGAGCCCGCCGACGGTCGCGGCAGCGCCGATGCGGGCCGCGTTCTGGAGGACTGTTCGGCGGTCAGGCATGGACGCTCCTCGGTGCGGGTCCGGAGAACTCTTCGTCGCCGGGTTCCCAGTCGGAGCCGTAGGCGGCACGAATCGCTGCCCGCAGCGGGTGTCGATGGGCGGAGGCTTCGCCGTCGGCCCGAGCGGTGTTGTCCCAGCGGTGGGCCACTCGGCCTCGGTTCACCAACACGATGTCGTCTGCCAGCACGAGTGCCTCGTCGATGTCATGTGTGACGAGCACCGAGGTGAGTCCGCGCTCGGCAAGGGTGTCGACCAGCCACGACTGCAGGTCTGTTCGGGTAGCCGGATCCAGAGCGCTGAAGGGCTCGTCGAGGAGCAGCAGGTCCGGAGCGATGGCGAGGGCCCGCGCGAACGCGGCGCGCTGAGCCTGACCGCCGGAGATCTGGTCCGGGTACGACGATGCCACGTCGGCGATGCCGAGGAGCCCGAGCAGTTCCGCCACCAGGGCGGGATCTGCAGTGTTGGCCTTCAGCGTCTGACCGAGGGCGACATTCTCGGCCACGGTGAGCCACTCGAAGAGGAGCGGCTCTTGACGAACCACCCCTTGGCGGGGGCGCCCGAGGGGAAACTCAACACGGCCCGGGTTGGGGTGCTGCTCTCCCGCGAGCACCCTGAGCAAGGTCGACTTGCCGGCGCCGCTTGGGCCCAGCACCGCCACCTGACGGCCCTTGACCAGGTCGAGGTCAACCTCGTCGAGGGCTCGCCGGTGGCCGTGCCACACGGAGACGCCGTTCAGGCGAGCGAGGAGAGTTCCCACCGCAACTGCCCTTCCGACGGAGACTGAACTGGCAAGAAGGCGGCCTCACGGAAGCGGCGTGACGAGCCTGATGTCGCTTGGTAGCCGCGACCACCGGCGAGCGTCGATTCCAATCTGGTGGCCTCCGCGGCGAGCAGCGCCGCGTCGAGACGCAGCCGCAGGTATTCGGCAACCGGGCGATCCAGATCCGCCACCAACACCTCCCAGCGCGCACGGTGCTCGTCGGCCAGCTCGATCAGTTCGGCCACAGTCGGCGCGAACGCGGAGTTCTCCGCTCGATCGAGTGAGGCCTCGGCTTCCGCGAGCGCTCGGCGGATGAGGCCGACGCAGAACGCGGTCTGGAGCACCAGGAACGTTGGGCGGAAGCCGGACGCGAAGCTGCGGAGATCGTCGCTGATGAGTTGCTCGTCCGGCGCGATGACGTCGTCGAGCCGAATGTTTCCCGACGCGGTCGCGTTGAGGGCAAGGAGGCCGGTCACCGGCTTGACCGAGAGATCGGCGGCCGGCACCCAGACGACGATGGTGCCGTCGGGTGTTGTGGCAGGAAGCACCACGACGCCGTCGTCGAACAGGTTCGAGGCCCACGGGATGAAACCGCTCAGCGCCCAGCCTCCGCCGATCGGGGTCGCGGTGACGGTGACGTCTCCGATGCCGGCGAGCCACTTGAGGCCGCTCGCCATGGCGGTGCTGCCGACGCGACGGCCGGCTGCGACATCGGTCAGGAGGGACAGGTTCGGTTCGGTGGGCAGGCCGCGACGGAGATATTCGATGACCATGCGGTGCGCCCACACGCTGAACCCTGTGGACATGCACTCGCCGGCCAGCTCGGAGATGAGTTGCGCGGAGCCGCGGACGTCGAGGTCGAGCAGGCCAGCGGCTCCTAGTTCGGAGAGGTGACCCCTGGGTGTGGTGACGGCGGCGTCGATGTCAGCGGCCGCAGCGGCCACGTCCTCGAGCAGAGAAGCAGGTGCTTGCGTGGCGATGGTCATGGCAGCTCGATTCGGCCGAGAGCGTGTAGGCGGTCAACAGGGGTGGAGACGACGTCGCGGGCGTGCACGACGGCGTCAGCATCGGGCGCGTCGTAGAAGCACAGGCACTTGGCCATGTCCTCCCGCACGTAGGTGCGGAGGAAGCTGACCTCGGGGACCTGATCGTAGAGCGGAGTTTTCTCCGCCTTGCGGGCGAGGTAGGTGTCCATGTCGATGTGCGACGGGATGTCCCATTCGACGAGGTAGCCGGCCTCGGGGCGGGCAGCCTTGATGTCGGAAAGGTCGGCGCCGACGAGGCGCACCTCGGCCGGGTCGGAGGCCTCGGCCTCGAGCGGCGCGACGGCGGCAGCAACGTCGTCAGCGGAGTCGGCCTCGAGGATGGCGAAGATGCGCGACGCGTCGGCGGTGACTTGGGCCTCGATGAACTCGGTGGCGGTGGTGGCGGCGAGGTCGGCGAGGACGGACTGGGCGTCAGCGGCGGACGTGAGCTCGACAAGGTACAGCGACATGATGGATTCCTTCATGGGGGGTGAGTGACGACGTCGCGGCTCGGCGCCGTCGGGGTGTGGGTACGCGGCGGCACGCCATGGCAGAGCCTGACGGCGGTCGGGTACGGGTGTGCCGAGCGGGAATGCTCGGCGCGCGAGGGGGCTTAGGTCAGTGCTGCCCGCGCATCATGCAACACGCCACGCGGGCGGGCGTCGTGGTGACGCGACCGGCGGCGGACAGGGCAAGCGTCGCGTTGAGCGACGTGGAGACCTGCATCATCGGTGTTGCTTCCTTAACCTCGGGTGGGGTTCGGTGTCGCCCAAATTAGTGGCGTCCGGGAGCAGGTCGGCACACTTCTCACCGCTGAGGACTGATCTTCGCCGAAGGCGAAATCGGGAATGAAATGGGACTCCGAGGGGATGGGCCATCGCGGCTGAGTCGCGACCGGTACGACAAGAGTGGGGCGGGGGGCCTTCGCGGTGGGTCGGGCGTCGCAGCTGTCGGCGCGGAGACTGTCACCCGCAGGTCGAGAGTGGGGCGGGGATGGGGCCTTCGTGGCGGGTCGGGCGTGTCGGGGCGTTCACGCGCGCCATAGGCGCGTGAACAGCCCCTGGGCGAGAATGCCCCATCCCCGTCACACTCGCCCCAACCACGGCTCGCCAGCCCCTACCGGGCCTAGGAGCCGGAGC
>DYZF01000280.1 GCA_020741375.1 Tessaracoccus flavescens | reverse complement strand
ATGCTGGCCGGGGGAGGCGGCGACGGCGGTGGGCTCGATGCGCTCGCCCTGCGGCACGGTGGCGCCGTCGGCGGTGGTCACGGTGGCGTGCTCGTGGCTGTGCCCGTGATCGTGACCGTGCGAATGCGAGTGGCCGTGCGAGTGCGAGTGTCCTCCGGTGCTGATGTCATGCATGGTGAGCGCCCCCTCCCCGAGGCGCGGCGATCTGCGCGGCCAGGTGGCCGGCGCCGTAACCGTTGTCGATGTTGACCACGCCCACCCCCGGGGCGCAGGAGTTGAGCATGGAGAGCAGGGCCGCGACCCCGTCGAAAGCCGCCCCGTACCCCACGGAGGTGGGCACCGCGACCACGGGGCACGCCACCAGCCCGGCGACGACCGGTACCAGCGCCGCGTCCATCCCCGCGACCGCGACGACCACGTCGGCCGAGCGCAGCGTCTCCACGCGGCTGAGGATGCGGTTGAGTCCGGCGACGCCGACGTCCACCACTTCCTCCACCTCGCGCCCGAGGTAGCGGACGGTCAGCGCGGCCTCGCGCGCCACCGGCAGGTCTGAGGTGCCGGCGCACACGACGACGACCTTGCCGCCGGTCGGCTCGGGGACGGCGGCGGGCCAGGCCAGCAGCTTGGCGAGCGGATCGTGGGCGGCGCCGTCGAGGATCTCGCCGACGGCGTCGGCCTGCTCCGGCGTGATCCGGGTGAACAGGACGGTGCCGAGGGAATCGTCGGTGGTGGCGGCCTTGTCGCGCCACTGGCGGGCGATCTCGGCGATCTGATCGGTGGTCTTGCCGAGGCAGAAAACGGCCTCGGCGTAGCCGCGGCGGGCGTAGCGGTCGAAATCCAGAGTGGCGCTCACAGTGCCTCCGGCCGCTTGCTGAGGATGCTGAGGGTGAACGCGCCGGATTGGATGCCGGCCAGATCGACGGTGGCGTGCTGGAAGCCGGCGGCCCGCACTTGGGCGAGCAGCTGGTTGCGGCGGTCGTCGTCGGCGATGAGGTGGAACTCGTCGCGGGGCACCTCGATGCGGGCGACGGTGCCGTGGTGGCGGACGCGGCAATCGGAGAAGCCGGCGGCCAGGACGGCGTCCTCCGCGGCGTCGATCGCGGCGAGCTTCTCCGCGGTGACGGGCTCGCCGTGCGGGATGCGGCTGGCCAGACAGGGGGCGGCCGGCTTGTTGGCGGTCATCAGCCCCAAGTGGGCCGCGACCGCGCGCACGTCAGCCTTGGTGGCACCAGCCGCTGACAAGGGGTGATGCACGCGGTGCTCGCGCGCTGCCCGCGACCCCGGACGGTCCGGCCGAGCCGAATCGTCGGCGTTCTCCCCGTAGGCGATGGCGTCGAGGGCGAGGCCGTCGACCACCTCGGTGTCGAGCTTGGTGAACAGCTCGTCCTTGCAGAAGTAGCAGCGGTCTACGGGGTTGGCCGCGTACTCCGGGTTGGCGATCTCCTCGGTGGCGATCTCCACTACGGTGAGCCCCAGCTGGTGGGCCTGACGGTGCGCTAGGCGACGCTCGCGCCGGGCCAACGACGGGGAGACGCCCAGCAGGAGCACGGTGTTCTCGGGCCCGACGGCGCGCGCGGTGAGCGCGGCCAGCACCGTCGAATCGACGCCGCCGGAGTAGGCCACGCCCACCCGTCGCGCGTCGCCGAGATCCTCGGCAACCGCCGCCGTCAGCCGCTGCAGCAGCTGCTCGCCATCCGTTGAATTCATCACGTCGTGTCCGCTCACCAAAGTCTGCTCACCGTTGAAACGCAGGGTCAGTTGCCCTGCTCGTCCTTCAACCGTAGCCAGCGGTCGCGCACGTCGTAGGCGGCCGACTTCGGCAGCCTGTCGCGGGTGAACATGCCCTTCTTGTTGCCGACGACGCGCATGATGCCGGGGGTGGTTTGGAAATCGGTGCGCTGATACCAGGCGTAGCCGACGTGATCGTGGACGGCCTTGTCGGTGGTGATGTCGTTGTACGACGCAGGGACGGGCATCGGGCGGGGAGCGGAGAGCGGGCCGGCGAACCAGCGGTTGGCGACGCCGTCGTTCGAGGAATCGATCTGGAAATCCCAGACGCCATCGAGGGCGAAGACCAGCCGTGAGGGGGAGGTTCGGGCTCTCAACATGGGTGCGTGCTCCTTTGCGTTTCGGCCATTCGACCACGGACGACGACGCCGTCGCGATTGGTTGCCATTAGTTGCCGATGGTGTCAGCGTAGGGCTGGCCGGGCTCGGGCGGAACCCCTAGAGGCGTGGTCGCGGCGAGGATGGCAAGAAATGGCAATTCGGAATTGCCGTGGTTGCAGCGTGCGAGATTTGGACCACGCAACAACTTCAAGCCCCGATCTTTTCGGGGAAGTAGCGAGGCCCGCAGCACAGTCGCTGCCGCGAAACGAGGAGACAAATGTCAACCACAACCGAGACCAAGACGGTCCGCCCCTTCGGGTGGCGAGACAAGATCGGCTACATGTTCGGTGACTTCGGAAACGACTTCACCTTCATGCTCCAAATGATGTTCTTCATGGTGTTCTACACCGACGTGATGGGCATCAACCCTGCCCATGTGGGCCTGCTGTTCCTGCTGGCCCGCCTCGCTGACGCGTTCACCGATGTCGGCATGGGTCGCCTCGTCGACGTGCTGAAGCCCTCCAAGTCCGGCCGCTTCCGCCCCTGGATCGCACGCATCGCCATCCCCGTCGCCCTGGCCGGCGCCATGATGTTCATGCCGTTCGCCGTCGATGCGAGCTACGGCGTCAAGGTCGCCTACATGTCGATCACCTACGTCTTGTGGGGCTCGATCTTCTACACGATGATCAACATCCCCTACGGCTCGATGGCCGCGGTTATCTCTGACCAGCCCGCGCACCGCGCGTCGCTGTCGGTGTTCCGCTCGGTTGGCGCGCAGCTCGCCTTCCTCCTCATCTCCGCCGTCCTGCCGCAGATCGTCTTCATCACCAATGAGAACGGCGTGCAGCAGATGGATCCCACCCGCATGGCCATGGCCGCCATCGGCTGCGCCATCTTCGCCGTCATCTGCTACGCCATGTGCTACTTCAACGTGGAGGAGCGTCTGCAGGCCAAGGTCGCCGGGCCGGACGAGAAGGTCGGCTTCGGTCAGATGCTCGCCACCTTGGGCAAGAACCGCCCGCTGATCGCGCTCGTCGCCGGCGCCATCGTCTTTCTCATCGGCAACCAGATCGCCTCCACCACCACCGCCTACCTCTGGAAGGACTACTTCCAGGAGGCCGGCATGATGTCCACCGCGCAGATCGTCTCCATCGCTCCCGTCTTCGTGATCGCTCTGGGCGCGACGTGGGCCGCCATGAAGTTCGGCAAGAAGGAACTCATCGCCGCCGGTCTGGGTGTCTCCGGTCTGCTCGCCATCGTCATGTGGGTCATGAAGATCACCAACCCGTGGGTGTTCATCGCACTGTTCTTCTTCATGGCGATCGGTGTCGCGCTGTACAACACGCTGGTGTGGGCCGTCATCACCGACGTCCTCGACTTCCAGGAACTCAACACCGGTCAGCGTGACGACGGCACCGTGTACGCCATCTACTCGTGGTCGCGGAAGCTGGGCCAGGCTGTGGCTGGCTACGTCGTCGGCTGGGCCGTCGCGGCTGTTGGCTACGACTCGGAGGCGGCCAAGGCCGGCCTGGAGCAGGCCGCTGAGACCAAGAACGGCATCTACCTGCTGTTCCTCCTGGTGCCCGGCATCTTGTACCTGATCACCGCCGCCATCATGACCTTCTGGTACCCGCTTGGCCGCAAGCAGGTGCAGGAGAACTTCGAGACCCTGTCGGCTCGTCACCACGCTT
>DYZF01000279.1 GCA_020741375.1 Tessaracoccus flavescens | reverse complement strand
CGCTCCGCGTCGATGACGGCGGCCGCGTGGAAGACCTCGGCCGGCGCAGCCGCACGCCTCCCGATCGCGATGGCCACGAACCTCAACCGCGCGCTGGAGCAGGCGTCGAAGATGGGCTTCACCATCGTCGGCTTGGCTGGTGAAGGCGAAACCCCGTTGCAGGGGACGCCCGGGATCGACGGCCCGCTGGTCATCGTCGTCGGCTCTGAGGACGAGGGCCTGGCCCGGCTGGTGCGCGAGCACTGCGACGCCCTCATTTCGATTCCCATCGCCAGCGCCGTCGAATCGCTGAACGCCTCAGTTGCCGCGGCGATCGCGCTGTACGAGGTTTCCCAGCAGCGCGCCGACGGCGAGTGACCCGACACCCGCGGGTCTAGAGTTAGCCGGGACAACCCCCACCAGAGGAGAAACGTGAGCGATCTCGAAGCCATCTCGTCGGCCTACCAGACCCTGTTGGGAGTGATCGAGCAGGTTGAGCCGCGCATCGCGCAAGCCACCCGCCAGGAGCTCACCGACCAGCGCGCGTCGCTGAAGCTGATCGCGTCGGAGAACTACGCGAGCCTGCCGGTGCTCGCGACGATGGGCACGTGGCTCAGCGACAAGTACGCAGAGGGCACCGTCGGGCACCGCTTCTACGCCGGCTGCCAGAACGTTGACACCGTCGAATCGGTCGCCGCGGAGCACGCGCGTGAGCTGTTCGGCGCCGAGTACGCCTACGTGCAGCCTCACTCCGGTATCGACGCCAACCTGACCGCCTACTGGGCGATCTTGGCGCACAAGGTGGAATCGCCAGCGCTCGCCGAGTTCGGCGCCAAGGGCGTCGCGGAGCTGTCGGAGGCCGATTGGGAGACGCTGCGCCGTCGCTTCGGCGAGCAGCGCCTGCTGGGCATGTCGCTCGACGCCGGCGGCCACCTCACGCACGGCTTCCGTCCGAACGTCTCGGGCAAGATGTTCCACCAGCGTTCCTACGGCACGGATCCCGATACCCAGCTGCT
The DNA here is from genome assembly GCA_020741375.1 of Tessaracoccus flavescens. Classification (GTDB taxonomy): domain Bacteria; phylum Actinomycetota; class Actinomycetes; order Propionibacteriales; family Propionibacteriaceae; genus Arachnia; species Arachnia flavescens_A. The sequence continues at coordinate 11,813 of DYZF01000279.1, read as the reverse complement.
CGATTACGACGCGCTGCTGGCTCAGGCCCGCGAGTTCAAGCCGCTGGTCATCGTCGCCGGCTACTCCGCCTACCCGCGCCGCGTGAACTTCCGCAAGATGCGCGAGATCGCCGACGAGGTGGGCGCGGTGCTGATGGTGGACATGGCGCACTTCGCCGGCCTAGTGGCGGGCAAGGTGTTCACGGGCGAAGAGGATCCGGTTCCGTTCGCCGACGTCGTCACCACCACGACGCACAAGTCGCTGCGCGGCCCGCGCGGCGGCATGGTGCTGGCCACCGAAGAGTACGCACCCTCCGTCGATCGCGGCTGCCCGCTGGTGCTCGGCGGTCCGCTGTCGCACGTCATGGCGGCCAAGGCCGTCGCGCTGGCCGAGGCCCGCACCGCTGAGTTCCAGCAGTACGCCCAGGCCGTGGCCGACAACGCCAAGGCTCTGGCCGAGGGCCTGCTGAGCCGCGACGTGAACCTCGTCACCGGCGGCACCGACAACCACATCGTCCTGATGGACGTGAACTCCTTCGGGCTGACCGGCCGCCAGGCCGAGTCGGCACTGCTGGAGGCGGGCATCGTCACCAACCGCAACTCGGTGCCGAATGATCCGAACGGCGCGTGGTACACCTCCGGCGTCCGCCTGGGCACCCCGGCGCTCACCTCCCGCGGTTTCACCACGTCCGACATGGATGCGGTCGCCGACATGATCGCCGGAGTCCTCCGCTCCACGAAGCCGACGACCACGTCGAAGGGCGAGCCGAGCAAGGCCAAGTACGAGCTGACCGACGACGCCCGCGACGGTTCGCTGGCTGAGGCCGAGCGTCTGCTGAACATGCACCCGCTGTACCCCGGCTTGGAGCTGTAGGCCGCACTCCTTGGCGGCAAACGCTGGAAGAGGCGGTGGGCGGTGGCTCGCCGCCTCTTTCGTTGCCGATCATCGGCAAGGCCGCTCAGCCGACGGTGGCGACGATCTCCTCCGCGATCAGCTGCACGTCTTGCAGCGTCGTGTTCGGGTCTAGAGCGTTCAGCACCACGGAGCCGAACTCCGTCAGCCCTACGTAACACAGCGGCCCGGTGTCGCCGTCGCCGCAGACACCCAACCCGTTGGCGACGGGCTCGGCGCCGGGGATGCTGGCCAGCAGTTCGTCGGGGTAGAACTCGTCGCCCACATCGGTGACGGAGACGCCCGTGTTGGGCTCGGCGCCGGCCTTGCGGTACGCGTAGAGCCCCTGGAAGTCTGACAACTCGAACTCGCCGATCGTGCGCGGCAGAGCGGTCACGGGCAGTTCGCCGGGCTCGAGGATCGGTTCCTCTTCCGCCGGGGGCTCGCTGGCGGTCTCGGTAGCAGGCGCCGCCGGCTCCGACGCCCCACCCGAAGCGGTCTGGGTCGAGGTCGCCGGTTCGCTGCCCTCGCTCTGCGTCACGGGAGCCGACGGCTCGGGCTGCGCCGACGCCGAATCCTCACCGCTCGGGGCCTGCGATGCGGCGGTGACGCTGGTGGTCGGGGCCGGCTCCGCGGAATCCTGGCCCCGCATCAGCAGGTAGACGATGAGAGACACCAGAGCGATCAGGATCACGACGCCCACCAGGATGAACGGCGTCAGGTCGCGCCGCTTCGGCTCGTTGCGCGCGTGCGACGGACGCTGCGGGTCCAAATTGTCGTGGCTCATGGGCCTCCCCTCGCGGCTACAGTAGCGCCCTACCGCGCGAATAGCTCGCCTTGAACCGTGTGCACGAACTGCGTCAGCGAGGCCGGCAGATCCTGCAGGTGCCACGTGTCCGGCGCATGGTACCAATCGAGCGCGTCCGGGTCTGGCGAATCGTCCACATCGGCCGCGACCATCGCGTCCAGCCACCGATCCTTGCCGCCGAGGACGACGGTGTACGGCAGCAGCGTGGAGATCTCATCCACCTCCCGGCCCGCCGGCATGTGGTTCGTCGGGTGCGTCAGCAGCAGGGCCGACAGCGCGTGCAGGCCGCTCAACAGCTCCGAGCCGGCGGCGGTGCGACGGGGCATCTGGTCTGCCACCAGCACCAGCGAAGCCGCGACCGCGAGGAGTACAAGGGCCACGATGCCGAAGGTGGTGAAGGCAATCAGCAGGGCGGCCGCCACTGCCGCGACCCCGAAGCCGACCCAGCCGCGAGTCCGCCACGAGGAGCGGGTGGAATCCGGGCGCGATTCGAACCAGCCACGCTCCACCACGTCGTCGTAGAGGGCGTCTTGGATCCGCTCGATGCGACCGTCCAACCGCTCCGGCAGTTCAGACACGAGGCACGGCCCTTCAGCGGGTGCGACGGCGTCGAGCAGTTCCCGCTCGAAGCGCGCGAGGTCGTCGGGTCCGGGGCGGCGTTCGAGTTGCCAATCCAGGAGTCCGTGGGGCGGCTTGGGCAGTTCGGTGATCCGCAGGTGGCCCCGGACGGCGAGGTCCAGCAGGGTGGCGGTGATGTCGACGGGGTCCACACTCTCGTCCGCGACGGTGCCGACGTGGCCCGGGCGCACGGCGGTGGGCACCTCGAAGACGGATTCACCGGCTCCCACGGGAACGAACGAGCCGACCGGCCGGACGGTCTCCGAATGGCCGACGTCGCGTCCGGTGCGACGGTGCAGCCAGTAGATGAACGCGCCGCCGAACAGCGCGGCGAGAGCCGCGGCGGCCAGTGCCTGCGGCGAGGCGTCGAAGGCGCGGTCCAGCGTCCACACCTCGCCGATGGACGCCGTCGGCGCCACCTCCGCGACGGCGTAGGCCACCATGAGGACGATCTCGTCCCCGGCGTCGCGCGGACCGTCTTGGAAAGATGGCTGGGGCGCATCGAAGGTGCCGCCCGAGATGAGAGCGCACTTGCCGACTCCGCCGTGCGGCCCGGCGAAACAGTCAACCACGTGGGGGCGCGCGGGTCCGCTGATCGTTCCAGCAACCCGTTCCACCGGGATGGTGAGCCCGGCGAGCACCGGCCACTCCATCACGGTGACATCGCCCTGCGGCCCGTCGTCGGAGTGCGTGGCGCCACGCACGGTGTAGCTGAGCGTGATGGGCGATTCGCCGCGCGCGCTCACCTGGATGTGGTCGGATGTCTCTTCGGTGGCCAGGTCTGCAGGGGTCGAGCCCGAGCTGGCCGCGACCTCGGTCACCTCGTACTGGTAGTAGGCGGCGTCGTCGATGTCGCGGCGCTTGGGCAGCGTCTGGGTGAAGCCGTCGCCGTCGAAGTGCACCACCTGCGTCACGGAGACCGCGCCGTCGGCCGCGACGACCACGTCGACGTCCACCTCGCCGGCGCTGTCGGCGCGCGCCGTTGGCACGCCCAGCACGAGCAGCAGCAGCGAAACGATCAATGTGGCGCGAAGACGCATGGAGGCCCTAGTCATTCGTCGGTGTCCGTAAGCGTATCGTGCGATGGCCTCAGGCGCCGCCGACGACGACCCACCCTTGGGCCTGCCACCCTCACTAGGTGCGCCGTGTCCGGACATGACAAGAGGCCGACCCATCCGGGCCGGCCTCTTGGACGACGTCACTGCTGGGTGGTGTCAGGCCTGATCACCGGCTCTGCCGGATCAGCAGGAGCCTCGACGCGATCGGTGGCGTCAACGTCTGGTGCCGGGTTGTTGGTGTTGTTGGGCAGTCCGAGCTGCCCCTCCACCCAGTCGCCCGCGGCGTCAACCTTGTCGGCGTACTTGCCGCCGGTCTTCTCGTCGATGAAATCTTCCGCCTTGTCGATCCACGAGCGGGCGTGCTCGGGGTTCTCCTGCGCGTAGTCCTTGGCCTTGTCGACGTACTGGTCGGCGTTGCCAAACTTGTTCGGCTGCTCGGTCATTCTCACTCCTATGTACTGAGGGTGTGACTCGTAACGCTACGGCAGGAGCGGTGCAGCGGGAAGAGCTATCTTCGACAGGCGCCAAGCTCGCCCCTACCGGGCACTGCCGGGCAGCACGAGAGCGACCGCGACCGCCGCGACTCCTTCGCCCCGGCCCGTCAGGCCCAGCCCGTCGGTGGTGGTGGCGCTGATGGTCACCCGAGCGCCCATCGCCTTGCTCAGCACGCCCTCGGCTTCGGCGCGGCGCTCGGCAAAGCGCGGACGGTTGCCGATGAGTTGCACGTTGACGTTGCCAATCTCGAACCCGGCCGCCCGCACCCGTCGTGCGGTCTCCTGGACGAACGCGACCCCGCTCGCACCGGCCCACTCCGGCTCAGCGGTGCCGTAGTTGGAGCCCATGTCTCCTAGCCCGGCCGCACCGAAGAGCGCATCGCAGGCCGCGTGGGCGACGACGTCGCCGTCGGAATGCCCTGCGAGGCCAGCCGGCTCATCGGGGAAGTGCAGGCCGCCCACCCACATCGCAACACCGTGCTCCAGTTGATGGACGTCGGTACCGATGCCAACCCTCACGACTGATTCCTCTCGGCCAGGATCGCCTCGGCGAGGATGAGGTCGATCGGTTCGGTGATCTTCAGTGCGTCGCGATGGCCCTCCACCAGCGTGACGCGGAGGCCGGCGACCTCGCAGGCCGCGGCGTCGTCGGTGACTTCCACGCCGTCGACGGCGCAGCGCTCGTGGGCACGGAGCAGCGGGCCGACCCGTGCGCCCTGGGGCGTTTGGACGGCGCGCAGCGGGGCGCGGTCGACGACGACGGATCCGTCGTCGGTCACCCGACGGATCGAATCAACCACGGGCAGCACCGGGATGGCGGCCTCTGCGCCGTCGAGAATGGCGGCGGCGACTCGCTCAACGACGGCTGGCGGGACGAGGGCGCGGGCCGCGTCGTGCACGAGGACGACGGCGTCAGCCGGGGCATCGAGCGCCTCCAACCCCAGCCGCACCGACTCCTGCCGTATGGCCCCTCCCACCTGGGTTCGCACCCGGACGCGGGCGCCCGCGAGGACGCCGTCGAATTCCGCGGCCATGCCGGCCGGGATGGTCACAACAACCTGCTGGACGCCGGCGTCGGCAAGTGCGTCGACGGAGCGGCGCACGAGCGCCACCCCGCCCACCTCGACGAGGGCCTTCGGCACGGGAGCACCCAGCCGGGAACCAGAACCGGCCGCCACCACAACGGCGACGACCGGCGTATCTGTGCTAGTCACTAGAGATTAGGAGGCGAGAACCTCGTCGAGCATGATCTCGGCCTTGTCTTCATCAACCTGCTCGGCGAGTGCGAGCTCAGCCACGAGGATCTGACGGGCCTTGGCCAGCATGCGCTTCTCGCCGGCGGAGAGGCCCTTGTCGCGATCGCGGCGCCACAGGTCGCGCACCACTTCGGACACCTTGATCACGTTGCCGGAGTGCAGCTTCTCCATGTTGGCCTTGAACCGACGAGACCAGTTGGACGGCTCTTCGGCGTGCTCAGCGCGCAGCACCGAGAACACCTTCTCCAAACCATCGGCGTCCACCACGTCGCGTACACCCACCAGATCCAGGTTACAGGCGGGCACCTTGATCACAAGATCGTTCTGCCCAATAACACGAAGAACGAGGAACAGTTTGTCCTCGCCCTTGATGGTCCGGTTCTCGATGTCCTCAATGACGGCCGTCCCATGATTGGGGTACACCACCGTCTCACCGATCGAAAAAGTCATACTCAGCAGACCCCTTTCTCCGCCCAATTCTAGCAGGGGGCCCTGACGCCCGACTAGATGCTCATTCCGCCGCTTGGAGGACGAGGGCGCAGAGGCAGGCGGAAGTGGTTAGGATATGGCTACCCAAGCCCCCACACTGGAGGACTCATGCGTCAGCCCCTGCGCCGCACCACGGCACTCATCGCGACCGCCGCACTCGCCCTGTCCCTGAGCGCGTGCACGGCCGGACAATGGGTGGCAGAGGCCCCGCCGGCAGCCGGCGTCCAGGCCGAGACCGGTGGCCTGAAGCTGCGTAACTTCGTTGTCGTCTCCGACGACGCGGGCGAGGCCGTGCTGCTGGGCAGCATCACCTCTCGCGACGAGACCGTCACCGTCGACGGCATCACCGTTGCACCCGAGAAGAACGACGGCACGTTCGCAGACCCGCAGGAACTCGCGTTCAGCGAGGAGATCTACGAAGGTCGCACCATCAACTTCGACGGCACCCAGACCACGTTCTCCAGCGGAGACCTGCTCCTGGGCCGCCTCGCGGACGTCAACGTTGCGTTCAGCAACGGCCAGACGATGAACCTCAAGGCCCCGGTCATGTCGGCCGAGCACGAGGACTTCGCCGAGGCTTACGAGAAGTCGAAGGGCTAACCCTCGTACTTGTACCCCAAGCCCCTGACGGTGATGAGCCGCTGGGGGTTTGAGGGATCCTTCTCGATCTTGGTGCGCAGGCGCTTGATGTGCACGTCGAGCGTCTTGGTGTCGCCGACGTAATCGCTGCCCCAGATCCGATCGATCAGCTGGCCGCGCGTCATGACCCGGCCGGCGTTGCGGAGCAGCAACTCGAGCAGTTCGAACTCGCGCAGCGCGAAGCGCACGTCCTCGCCGTCGACGGTGACCTGGTGGCGCTCCACGTCGATGCGGACGCCGTCGACCTCGACGACGTCGGGCAGCAGCACCTGATCCTGGCCGCGGCGCAACACCGCGCGGATGCGGGCGACGAGTTCGCGGTGGCTGAACGGCTTGGTGACGTAATCGTCGGCGCCCAGTTCAAGGCCAACCACCTTGTCCACCTCAGAATCGCGGGCCGTGACCATGACGATCGCGACGTTGCCGCGGTTACGCAGCTGGCGGCATACCTCGACGCCGGACATGCCGGGCATCATGAGGTCCAGCAACACCAAGTCCGCGCCGAACTTGTCGTATTCGGCAAGACCCTCTGCGCCGTCGGCCGCAGTGGCGACGTCGAAGCCCTCCTTGCGGAGCATGAAGCTGGTGGCCTCGCGGTAGGACTCCTCGTCCTCGATGATCAGGATGCGCGTCATGACGGATCGTCCTCTTCTTCCAAGTCCGTGCCCAAGTAGGCCGGGAGTCGCAGGGTGAACGTGGAGCCTTGGCCGGGCCGTGACCATACCCGAATCGTGCCGCCGTGGGCTGCGGCGATGTGGCGCACGATCGACAGCCCTAGGCCCGTGCCTCCACTCTGGCGGGAGCGCCCGTAATCGACGCGGTAGAACCGTTCGAAGATGCGCTCCTGCTCGTCCGCAGCGATCCCGATGCCGTTGTCGGACACCTTGATCTCGACGAACTCGTCGCCGTCGGCTGTGACCGTCAGCACGCTGAGCGTCACGCGGGCGCGCTCGTCGGAATAGTTGATGGCGTTCTGGACGAGGTTGGTGACGGCGTCGGCGAGCTGCCAGCGGTCGCCGAGGATGTAGGCGCGCTCAGTGTGGGCGACGATGAGTTGAACCTCGCGCTGCGTCGCCTTCTCCCTCGACCGGCTGACGGCCTCGTTGATCACCTCGGTGACGTCGAGCACCTCCCGTGTGAGCATGGGGTCCGACGACTGGAGTCGCGACAGATCGATGATCTGGTTGACCAGCTCGGCAAGGCGGGAGTTCTCCATCTGAAGGCGGCCGACGAAGCGCGCGACGGATTCGGGATCGTCCTTGGCGGCCTCGATCGCTTCGGCGAGCACACTCATGGCCCCGATGGGGGTCTTCAGTTCGTGGGAGATGTTGGCGACGAAGTCGCGGCGGACGGCCTCCACGCGCTTGTGCGACGACTCGTCCTGGGCGACGACGAATACCTTCTCCTGCGGCAGCGGCTGCAGGCCGCACGACAGTTCGAGCCGCTCGGCACCGGGGTACAGTTCGCGCACGACGGTGCCGCGGAACGGCTCCTGGATCGCGCGCACCTTCCGCACTTCCTCGAGGAGCTCAGGGAAGCCGACGCGATTCCCGCGGGCCAGCCCGAGCGTGTTGGCGGCGTCGTTGACCGTGAGGATCTCGTCGTGCTCGCCGACGATCATGGCGGCGTCGGGGATGGTGTCGATGACGTCGGAGAGTTCTTGGGCGACGCGCTCCGCCTGCTGACGGGCCTCCAGCTGACGCCACGTCTCGCGACCCCTCCGCAGCATCCAGACGAACAGGACCACCGATAAGGCCACAGCGGCCCCGATGAGACCGGCGAGGACGGGAGGCATACCCACGATCATATGGCTCAACGAAGATGGCGGGCCCCCACCCTCACCTCCCCGGCGCCAGACACCCAGGTTTTCACGTGCCGTTCACGCACCGTTCACCCTGAATCCATGCCGTGGTAGGCGGCGGGCCTATCGTCGTCATGGTTCGATCACGGCTAAACTTGGCCCTTGTTAAAAGGCCTTAGGAGCAACCACATGCGCACTAGCTACCACGAGGAACTTCAGGGGATCCTCGACCGTCTCGTCCAGATGGCCGACCTCGCGGAAACCGCCATGCGCGACGCTTCCGAGGCGCTGCTGACGGCAGACCTGACCAAGGCTGAGAGCGTCATCACCAACGACGCCCAGCTCGACGCCATGCACGAAGAGATGGAATACAAGTGCCTCTCGCTGCTGGCGCTGCAGGCCCCCGTCGCCGGTGAGCTGCGCACCATCGTCTCGGCCATCCGCGTCGTCTTCGAACTCGCCCGCATGGGCGATCTCGCCGCGCACGTCGCCAAGATCGCACGCCTGCGCTACCCGGCGCACGCCGTCCCCGAGCAGTTCGAGCCCGGCTTCCGCGAGATGGCTGAGATCGCCGTCAAGCTGGTCGACGTCGCCCGCCTGTCGCTGGAGAACCGCGACGCCGAGGGCGCGCACGAGCTGGCCGCCATCGACGCCCGCATGGACGATCTGCGACGCGATCAGTTCACCGATCTCTTCAAGGACGGCACCGACATCAGCACCGAGGGTGCTGTCGACGTCGCCCTGCTGGGCCGTTACTTCGAGCGGTACGCGGATCACGCCGTCGCCGTCGGTCGCCGCGTGATCTACATCATCACGGGTGAAACCCCGGCCGGGGACGACTGGCCCAACGCCTGAGCCACGCTGAGGAAGCCGCGCCGTCCTACTTGCCGACGGCGCCGCTTTCGCATGTTCAGCCCTTGGTCTGACCAACAGCGACCCACGGTGCTGTTGGGCGAAGAGCCCGCTTCGTAGTGTCGAGATGTGCCCGCCGTATCACTTTCCGCCTGGTGCTGCTTCTCCCTCTCGCCGCCTTGTCGCTGAGCGCCTGCGCTCCCCAGGGCATCGCCGTCGGCCCCAGCTCCGTCACGTCCGGGCCCGGGACGAGCGTCCCGGCGACATGCTCGCTGTAAGAAGTTGCAGCTCGTGCTCGCGTAGGCCCTCGTCCAGGGAACATCGCGGGTCAGGAGGCAGTGGCCATCCGGCTGCATCGCCCACCTCCCTCGCGAATCGGAACGCCATGCTCGGCCAGCGCGCGGCGAACCGCCTGCGGCCCCGCACCGACCTTCACGCCGACCTCTACCAGCGTCAACCCGCTGTCGTAGAGGTCGGCTGCTTCGTGAATGCGGGAAGGGCCGAATCGTCCATGGCGAATCGGAACTTTCCGCCGCGTCAGATGCTCCGCCACCGTCCGACGGTGGATACCGAAGCGTGAGGCCAGCTCCACGAGCGTCGCGCCGTCGCGGTACCTCGCCACCAGCTCATCGACCTGCTCGGCCCGAAGAAGGGTTTGAGCCATCCCAAGTGAACGCACCATCCGGCCCCTGGAGTCCACCACGGAGGGGTGAGACGAGCGTCGGTCCTGCTTGTAGAACCCCCGCGACCTGCGCAAAGATAGGGTCTTCAGGTGTGGGCAGGGGTTCTCAAACTCTCTACGGAGGTCCACCACACATCAAAAATCGACATGCCCCGCACTGCGGGGCATTTTGCGTTTTGGACCACGGGTGCTCACGCACGCGTGTTCAATGGTGGCCAGCGCAGTCGAAGGAGTGCAATGACAACGAGCGAGGTCGTCTGGCTTCGGAGGGACCTCCGCCGGCATGACCTGCCGACCCTCGCCGCCGCCGCCGAGCGGAGTGGCAGCGTCGCCCCCGTCTTCGTCCTCGACCCCGCCTTCTGGGACAGTGCGGGCGCGCCCCGGCGGACGTGGCTCGCTCGAACGCTGATGGCGTTGCGCGACTCCTACGAGGGCAGGCTCACGCTGAGGCTCGGTGACCCGGAGGCCTTGCTACCCGAGCTTGCGGGAGAGTTCGGTGCCGCCTCCGTGCACATCTCGGCCGAGACCGAACCGCAGGGTGCAGCCAGGGACGCCGCGGCGGGCACCGCCCTGCGCGAGCGGGGGATGACCCTGGTGGCGACCGGCAGCCCGTACGCCGTCACCCCTGGGCGGATCCGTCGAGCGGACGGGGAGCCCTACCAGGTGTTCACCCCGTTCAGCCGCGCCTGGCGGGACCACGGGTGGCGGGCGCCTGCGGAGGAGCCCGCCGCACTCCGGCTGGCCGACGACCGCAGCGATCCATCGGCGTGGGACGTCGTCGCGCAGGCCGCCAGCAGCGATGAGGTTCAGCTCCCGGAGGCGGGCGAAGCGGCGGCCCAGGAACGCTGGGAGTGGTTCCTCGACGAGGGGCTGGAGCGCTACGGCCACGACCGCGACCGACCCGACCTCGACGGCACGTCGCGGATGTCCGTGTACCTCAAGTTCGGAATGGTCCATCCCCGCACCCTGCTCGCGGATCTGGAGGCGAGGACAGGCACGGGCCCCGAGCGGTACCGACTCGAACTGGCGTGGCGGGAGTTCTACGCCGACGTCCTCCACCATCATCCGAACTCGCTGTGGCAGGATCTGCGCCCCGCACTCACGCACATGCGCTACGACGAGCCGGGGGCAGCGGTGGAGGCCTGGCGGCAGGGGAGAACCGGCTTCCCCATCGTGGATGCCGCGATGCGGCAGTTGCTCGGCCAAGGGTGGATGCACAACCGGCTGCGCATGGTGGTGGCGAGCTTCCTCATCAAGCACCTCCACACGAGGTGGCAGGTCGGTGCGGGGCACTTCCTCGACAGGCTGGCCGACGCTGACCTGGCCTCGAACCAGCACGGGTGGCAGTGGGTCGCCGGCACCGGCACCGATGCCGCCCCCTATTTCCGGGTGTTCAATCCCGTCCTGCAGGGGCAGAAATTCGACCCCAACGGCGACTTCGTCCGGCGCTGGGTGCCGGAGCTGCGGCCGATCGACGGACCGGCCGTGCATGAACCGTGGCGCACGGCGCTCGCCCGTGACCTCGATTACCCGACCCCGATCATTGATCTGAAGGCCGAGCGGGCTGAGGCGCTGGCACGGCTCTCCGAAGCCCGGGCCGCCCGCGAGGCACAGCCCACCGAGCACGAGAGAAGGAGCTGAAGCGATGGATGCAGACGTCGTCATCATCGGAGCGGGGGTGGCCGGCCTCAACGCGGCCCGCGTCGTCAAGCGGTCAGGGGTGACCCCCGTGGTCCTGGAGTCGTCTCAGGAGATCGGTGGGCGCGTCCGCACCGAACTCGTCGACGGATTCACAGTCGATGTCGGTTTTCAGGTGCTGAACCCCGCCTATCCGGCCCTCAGAAAGGCGGTGGACCTCGGCGAGCTGGGCCTCAGGAGCTTCGGGCGCGGAGTGTGCGCGCGCACTGATAGCCGCCTCATCGAGATCATCGATCCCTCGCGGGCTCCTTGGCGGGGCGCTGCTGCGGCCCGCTTGGCCGCGCGCGACCCCCGGGCAGTCGGACGTCTGGCGCTGTGGTTGGGTGACCGCGGGGGCGCCGACGCCACTCTCGGCGAATCGCTCGACAAGGCCAAGGTGCACGGGTTCTGGCGCTCCCTGCTCGAGGAGTTTCTGGCCGGGGTCATCGGTGATGACTCCGGCTCGACATCGGCGAGTTTCACCCGGGGCCTGGTCGGCTGGTTCCTGCTCGGAACCCCCGGCCTGCCGGCCCAGGGAATGGCTGCACTGCCGGCCCACCTCGCCGAG
>DYZF01000278.1 GCA_020741375.1 Tessaracoccus flavescens | reverse complement strand
AGCCGAGCGCCTCTTCAGGGGTGCTCACCTCCTCTTCGTTGACGACCTGCCTGACCATCTCGTCGAGTTCGGCGGAGTCGCGAAGGCCCATGGCGTAGAGCGCGAGGTCGGAGATGCCTCCGTTGTTGCTGAGCACGACGACGGTCTCGTCGGGGCCGGTCGGCCAGCGGCCCGCCTTGACGTCGTACTGGGTGTCGACGAGGGAGAGGTCGTCGACGAGTTCGGAGAAGACGCTCGAGCTTCCCGCCGAGCCGAGCAGCGATCCCCCAGCCCCCGAGGGCGCGAGGCCGAGCGAGGACATGGTGGTGTCGGGGTTGACCTGGCGCACCCCGGCGCTGACGTCGGAGGCGAAGATCTGCGGCGTGACGTCATAGGAGTACTGGATCGAGTTGACCGAGGAGTCGATCCCTCCCCCGTCGCCGTCGAGGTAGGTCTTCAGCGAGCGGAGGTCATTGGTGCCGATGCCGTCGAACATGGTGGAGAGCAGTTGCACCTCGTGCACGTCACCCTCGGGCGTGCTGCCTTCATCGGAGCCGCCGTCCATCAGCCCGGCAGAGGCGGCGAGCATCGAGCCGATGTCGAACCCCTGGCTCTCGATGGTGAGCGGGTACATCGAGAGGGTGTCCTCCTCGACCCCCTTGATGTAGGCGTTGACGCCGTTGGCGAGGGCGAGGATGGCGGCGATCCCGATGATGCCGATGCTGCCCGCGAACGACGTCATCAGGGTGCGACCCTTCTTCGTCATCAGGTTGTTGAACGACAGGGCTATCGCCGTCAGGAAGGACATCGAGGTGCGCCGTGCCTGCGATCTCTCCTCCTGGGCGGCGTCATCGGGGACGAACGGGTCGCTGTCTGAGGACACGACGCCGTCGCGAAGCTGCACGATCCGGGTCGCGTACTCCTCGGCCAGCTCCGGATTGTGGGTGACCATGATGACAAGCCGGTCCTGGGCGATGCTGGTCAGCAAGCCCATGATCTGGACGCTTGTGTGCGAGTCGAGCGCACCGGTCGGCTCGTCCGCGAGCAGGATCTCCGGGTCGTTGATCAGCGCGCGGGCGATGGCGACGCGCTGCATCTGCCCGCCTGACAGCTGGTTCGGTCGCTTGTGGACGTGGTCGCCGAGGCCCACCTGCTCGAGCGCCTCGACCGCCCGTCGCCTGCGTTCCGCGGGCGAGACGCCCGCGAGGGTGAGGGCCAGCTCGACGTTGGCGAGCACAGTCTGGTGCGGGATCAGGTTGTAGCTCTGGAAGACGAACCCGATCCGGTTGTTGCGGTAGGTGTCCCAGTCACGGTCGCGGTAGCGGGAGGTCTCCACACCGTCGATGACGAGGTTTCCCGAGTCGTAGTGGTCGAGCCCGCCGACGACATTGAGCAGGGTGGTCTTGCCCGAACCGGAGGGACCGAGGATGGCCACGAACTCGTTGTCGCGGAAGCTGATCGACACGTCATCGAGCGCGACCTGCGTGAAGTCGCCCGTCGTGTAGGACTTGCGCACCTCGCTGAGTTGCAGCACCTGGTACCCCCTCTCTTCGGCTCGCGGGTCCGGGTCGGCTGAGCCCACGCAATCCTACGTCGGGCCCCCGGAGGCCAACGGTCGAGCCCCGGATGGGGGTTGACTCAGGGCCGTCCCCTGAGGTGCAGCCACTGGCCGGCTGGCATGCTGGAAGCATGAAGTTCCTCACCCGGCTCATCGTCACCGCCATCGCCACCGCCGCCGCCGTCTGGCTCATCCCGGGCATCGATCTCACCGCGGCCGACACGAGCGACAAGGTGATCACGCTGCTCGTGGTCGCCCTGATCTTCGGCGTGGTCAACGCCATCGTCAAGCCCGTCGTCACCGTCGTGAGCACCTGCTTCGTCGTGCTGACGCTCGGGTTGTTCCTGCTCGTGATCAACGCCCTGATGCTGCTGCTTACCTCCTGGCTCTCGACCCAGTTCGGTCTCGGCTTCCACGTCGACGGTTTCTGGCCCGCCCTGTTCGGCTCGATCGTGATCTCGATCGTCGGCTCGCTGCTCGGCGGCCTGCTGAACGTCGACAAGGAGAAGTCGCGCAGCTGACCTCAGCCCTTCACGGCCCCGCCGAGCCCGGCTCCGCTCAGGAACAGGCGCTGGAAGGCGAGGAAGAGCGCGACCGGGATCAGGGTGGCGATGGCGAGCGCCGCGAGAAACACGCCGGTGCGCCAGGACAGTCCGGCGAAGGCAAAGGCCGCGGTCGACGCGCTGCTCGCGCAGATCTCCGGCGCTGAGGCGCCGCCGAGGTCCGCCTCCCCGTCGAACTGGCCCGCCGCGGCTCCGTCGGGCTCGCCCCGACTGCCTGAGCCGTAGAGCTGCGGGGGTCCGGACTCGCGTCCACGAGCGTCAGCCCACGACACGACGAAGCGGCCCGCCCCTGAAAGGGACGGGCCGCTCGAAAAGGTGCCTTACTTGGCGCGCTCGATGATCTCGACCAGGCGCCAGCGCTTCTGCGCCGACAGGGGCCGGGTCTCCATGACGCGAACGCGGTCGCCGATGCCGGCTTCGTTGTTCTCGTCGTGGGCCTTCAGGCGCTCCGACTTGGTCATGACCTTGCCGTAGAGCGGGTGCTTCACGCGGTCTTCGACCAGCACGACGATCGTCTTGTCCATCTTGTCGGACACGACAACGCCCTGGAGGACCTTGCGACGGTTGCGCTCTTCAGTGGTGGTGATCTCTTCGCTCATGTTCACTTCTCCTCAACGGCGGGCTCGTCCACGATGCCGAGGTTGCGCTCCTGCAGCACGGTGTAGATGCGGGCGATGTCCTTACGCACGTTGCGCAGACGGCTGCTCGACTCCAGCTGGCCGGTGGCCGCCTGGAAGCGAAGACCGAACAGTTCCTCCTTCAGCTCAACGACCTTTGCGTTGAGCTGATCACGCGACAGACCACGAAGGTCGTGTGCGGCGAGAGACTTACTCATCAGTTGTCACCTGCTTCGCGCTTGATGAAGCGTGCCTTGAAGGGCAGCTTGTGGATGGCCAGACGCATTGCCTCGCGGGCAACGTCCTCGGGGACGCCGGAGAGCTCGAACAGGACGCGTCCGGGCTTGATGTTGGCGACCCACCACTCGGGCGAGCCCTTGCCGGAACCCATGCGGGTCTCGGCCGGCTTCTTGGTAAGGGGGCGGTCCGGGTACACGTTGATCCAGACCTTACCGCCACGCTTGATGTGACGGGTCATGGCGATACGGGCTGCCTCGATCTGACGGTTGGTCAGGTAGGAGGACTCCAGCGACTGGATGCCGTAGTCGCCGAAGGCCAGCTTCGTGCCGCCCTTGGCAGCGCCGTCCCGCTTGGGGTGGTGCTGCTTACGGAACTTAACTCGACGAGGAATCAGCATGACTTATGCTCCTGCGTTCTCAGTTGCGGGCGCAGCCGGGGCCTCGGCCTGGGCTGCGTCGGCGCGACGGCGACCGCCGCGCTCGGGACGATCTCCACGGTCGCCGCGGGCCGGACGACGGCCCGGACGCTGACGACCGGACGGCGCGTTGTTGCGGGCGGCCTTCTGGGCTGCACGCTCGGCGCGGGTGCCTGCCACGTCTCCCTTGTAGATCCACACCTTGACGCCGATGCGGCCGAAGGTGGTGCGGGCCTCGTAGAAGCCGTAGTCGATGTCGGCGCGGAGGGTGTGCAGCGGCACCTGGCCATCGCGGTAACCCTCGGAGCGCGACATCTCGGCGCCGCCGAGACGACCGGAGCACTTGATGCGGATACCCTTTGCGCCCGCACGCATGGCGGTCTGCTGGGCCTTGCGCATGGCGCGACGGAAGGCGACACGGGCGCCGAGCTGCTCGGCGATGCCCTGGGCGACCAGCTGAGCGTCGATCTCGGGGTTCTTGACCTCGAGGATGTTCAGCTGAACCTGCTTGCCGGTGAGCTTCTCGAGCTCGGCGGGGACGCGCTCCGCCTCGGCGCCGTTGCGGCCGATGACGATGCCCGGGCGGGCGGCGTGCAGGAAGATGGTCACGCGCTCGGAGCGACGCTCGATCTCGATGGACGAGATGCCTGCGCGCTCGAGGGTCTTGGTCAGGTACTCACGGATCTTGACATCCTCACCGACATACTCCGAGTACTGCTTGTCGCTGTACCAACGAGAGGTGTGGTCGGTGGTGATGCCGAGGCGGAAGCCGTTCGGGTTGATCTTCTGGCCCATTGTCAGGCTCCCTTCGTCTCGCGAGGTTCGACGACCACGGTGATGTGCGAGCCGCGCTTCAGGATGCGGCTGGCCGATCCCTTGGCCCTGGGGCGGATCCGTCGGAGGGTGACACCCTCGTCGACGAACGCCTTGGAGATGTACAGGTCATCAGCGCGCATGCCCTCTGCCGTCTCCGCGTTGGCCACGGCCGAGGCCACGACCTTGTAGACCGGCTCGGAAGCGGCCTGCGGGGCGAACTTGAGGGCGACAAGGGCGTCCTTGACGTCCATGCCGCGGACGAGGTCGATGACGCGACGAACCTTTGTGGGGCTCATGCGGACGTGACGCGCGATGGCGTACGAGCCGTCGCGATCGCCCAGGAGGGCCTCGCGACGACGGCTGTTGCCGTTCTCGTTGCTCATAGTTGAATCAGTTCCTTATCTCGCGCCTCAGCGGCGGCGGGCCTTCTTGTCGTCCTTCACGTGACCCTTGAAGGTACGCGTCGGAGCGAACTCGCCCAGCTTGTGACCGATCATGGACTCGGTGACGAACACCGGGACATGCTTGCGACCGTCGTGCACCGCGATGGTGTGCCCCAGCATGTCGGGGATGATCATCGAGCGGCGCGACCAGGTGCGGATGACGTTCTTGGTGCCCTTTTCGTTCTGAACTTCCACCTTCTTGAACAGGTGGTCGTCGACGAAGGGGCCCTTCTTCAGGCTGCGTGGCATTGTTCCTCAGGCTCCCTATCAGCGCTTCTTGCCGGTCTTGCGACGACGGACGATAAGACGGTTGCTCGCCTTGTTCTTGTCGCGGGTACGGCCCTCAGGCTTGCCCCACGGCGACACGGGGTGACGACCACCGGACGTGCGGCCCTCGCCACCACCGTGCGGGTGGTCGACGGGGTTCATCACGACACCGCGGACGGTCGGGCGGATGCCCTTCCAGCGGTTGCGGCCGGCCTTGCCCCAGTTGATGTTGGACTGCTCGGCGTTGCCGACAGTGCCGATGGTTGCGCGGCAGCGGACGTCGACCATGCGCATTTCGCCCGAGGGCATGCGCAGGGTGGCGTACTTGCCTTCACGAGCGACCAGCTGGATCGAAGCGCCGGCCGAACGGCCGAGCTTCGCACCGCCACCGGGACGCAGTTCCACGGCGTGGACGGTCGTACCGACGGGGATCTGACGCAGCTCGAGGTTGTTACCCGGCTTGATGTCGGAGCCTTCGCCGGCCGAGACCACAGTGCCCTGGGTCAGGCCGTTGGGGGCGATGATGTAGCGCTTCTCGCCATCGAAGTAGTGCAGCAACGCGATCCGAGCGGTGCGGTTCGGGTCGTACTCGATGTGAGCGACCTTGGCCGGCACGCCGTCCTTGTCGTAGCGCTTGAAGTCGATGATGCGGTAGGCCTGCTTGTGGCCGCCACCGATGTGACGCGTGGTGATGCGTCCGGTGTTGTTGCGACCGCCGGTCTTCGGCTTCGACACCAGGAGAGACTTCTCCGGAGTCGAGCGCGTGAGTTCAACGAAGTCGGACACGCTGGAGCCACGACGGCCCGGCGTAGTCGGCTTGTACTTACGGATACCCATGAGTGTTCGTTCCTTCTCTCAGCGGCTCGCCGGTCAGTTGACCGGGCCTCCGAAGATGTCGATGCTCTGGCCCTCAGCGACAGTGATGATCGCACGCTTGGTGTCGACCTTCTTGCCGTACCCGTAGCGGGTCCGACGGCGCTTGCCCTGACGGTTGATGGTGTTCACGGAGGTGACCTTGACGTCGAAGATGGCCTCGATGGCGATCTTGATCTCGGTCTTGTTGGCCTCCGGCGCGACGATGAACGTGTACTTGCCGTCGTCGAGCAGGTTGTAGCTCTTCTCGCTCACCACGGGACGCAGAATCACGTCGCGGTGGTCGCGGATCTTCAGCGCGGTGCTCACTTGTCGTCCTCCTCAGACTTCGGTGCGACGGCCGCGACGAAGCCAGCAGCCTCAGCAGCCTCGGTGGAGTTGAACCACACCTCGGCGATGGTGCGGCCGTACCACGGCGAGTCAGGCGTGTGGTACTTGCCCGAATCCTCGTTGCCCTTGATGTCGTAGCCAGCCGGCGGCTTCTCGCCGCGGTAGACGCCATCGACGGGCTCGGCGTCGGCCTCATCGGAGACCTCGGCGAGCTTGGCGGGAGCAGCCTCGGCGGCCTTCTCCTGCTCAGCCTTCGGGGCAGCCTTGAGCTTGGCCGGAGCCTCTTCCTTGGCGGCGGGAGCCTTGGCGGCCGGAGCAGCCTTGACAACAGCCTCTTCGGCGTCGGCCTCGGACGAGGTGGCGACGGCCTTGGCGGACTTGCCGGAGGCGGGGCCCGCGACGAACGCGGCCAGAGCAGCCGAGGTGAAGACGATCTTGTCGTTGGCGAGCACGTCGTAGGTGTTGAGCTGGTCAACGGCCAGGGCGTGCACGTCGGCGGCGTTGCGCAGCGACAGCCACGCGACGTCCTCGAAGCGATCCAGCACGACGAGCACCTTGCTCACGTCACCGGCAACAGCGGTGAGCGCGGCCAGAGCGGCCTTGGTGGAGGGCTTGTCGCCAGCGACGATCTCCGAGATGACGAAGACCTGGCCCTCACGGGCGCGGTCCGACAGGGCGCCACGGAGAGCGGCCGCAATCATCTTCTTGGGGGTGCGCTGGGAGTAGTCACGCGGCGTCGGGCCGTGGACAGTGCCACCGCCGGTCCAGATCGGCGAGCGACGCGAGCCGTGACGTGCACGGCCGGTGCCCTTCTGGCGCCACGGCTTGATGCCACCGCCGCGGACTTCGCCACGGGTCTTGGTGTCGTGGGTGCCCTGACGGGCGGCAGCGAGCTGCGCGACGACAACCTGGTGGATCAGCGGGATGTTGGTCTGCGCGTCGAACAGAGCCTCGGGAAGCTCGGCCTTGCCGGCCTTCTTGCCCTTGGCGTCGACGACGTCAACGGTCAGGTCGCTCATCAGATAGCACCCTTCTTAGCTGCGCTCCGGACGACGACGAGCGAGCCGTTGTTGCCCGGGACCGCACCGCGGACGAGCAGCAGGCCGCGCTCAGCGTCGACGGCGTGGATCTGGAGGTTCTGGACAGTGATCTTCTCGTTGCCCATGCGGCCAGCCATGCGGAGGCCCTTGAACACGCGACCGGGGGTCGCGCAGCCACCGATGGAACCGGGGGAACGGTGCTTGCGGTGCACACCGTGCGAGGCGCGGAGGCCGTGGAAGCCGTGACGCTTCATGACACCGGCGGTGCCCTTGCCCTTGGAGGTGCCGGTCACGTCGACGACGTCGCCATCGGCGAAGACTTCGGCGGTCAGCTCCTGGCCGAGCTCGAACTCGGAGGCGTTAGCGGTGCGCAGCTCAACGAGGTGCTTGCGGGGGGTGACGTCGGCCTTGGCGAAGTGCCCGGCCTCCGGCTTGGTGACCTTCTTGGCCTTGACGGCGCCGAAACCGAGCTGGACAGCGTTGTAGCCGTCAACCTCGGGGGTGCGGACCTGCGTGACAACGCACGGGCCAGCCTGGATCACGGTGACGGGGACGATCTTGTTGTTCTCGTCCCAGAGCTGGGTCATGCCGAGCTTGGTGCCCAGGATGCCCTTCACAATTCGTTCGTTCATCTTCACAGACCTCACGGAAGCTTGATCTCGATGTCGACACCCGCAGGCAGATCGAGGCGCATCAGCGAATCAACAGTCTTCGGCGTGGGGTCGAGGATGTCGATCAGACGCTTGTGCGTGCGCATCTCAAAGTGCTCGCGGCTGTCCTTGTACTTATGGGGTGAACGGATCACACAGAACACGTTCTTCTCGGTTGGCAGCGGCACCGGGCCGGCCACCTTGGCACCCGTGCGAGTCACGGTGTCGACGATCTTGCGCGCCGAGCTGTCGATGACCTCATGGTCATACGCCCGCAGCCTGATGCGGATCTTTTGTCCAGCCACGTCGTTCCTTACTTCTAGCCCTTTGGAAATTTCAAGTTCCTGCGGGGTAAAACCCCTTGTCACTCCGACCCCCGAGGTCGGGAGTGTCGCGCCCTCAGCCGCAAGGTAAGATCGCCTTCTTTCGAAGGCCACATCTCGCGCTTGGGCGTCTGCTCGACCTCATCTTGAGTGATTCTGGGCCCGAAAAGACCCGAACCCCTCGCGGAGCAACCTGACTATTCTGGCACGGCCGGCGGCGCATGCAAAATCGGGGGTCAGGTACCTGATCACGACACGCCCGAGCGCGTGGACGGGGGTGGCACGCTCCGGCGCAGGAGGCCGTCACATCGCTGCCTCGTCCCCACGCGAGGCTCCGCGGCGCGCACTCCCCCGGTACGCTAGGCACACATCGACGATCAAAGGGGATCCGCCGTGTCTGAGCTCGCTGAAACGACGCAGTTTCTTTCCGCTTACGAACCGTGGTCGCTGCTGCCGCCCGCCGAGGTGGCCAGTTTCGCCAAACGAGCCGTGGGCCAGTACGTCCGGAGGGGCGACGTCGTCCTGTCCGCCGGCGCGGCACCGACGGCGATGTATCTGGTGCGCTCGGGCGCGATCGAGATCGTCGACGCCGACGGCAACCTGGTGGATCACGACGAGAAGGGCACCTGCTTCGGCCAGTCCTCCATCATCGAGGAGCGCCCTTCCCGCTTCACGTTCACGGCTCTCGAGGACTCCCTGCTGTGGTCCTTCTCGCCGGAGACGGTGCGCGAACTCGTCGCCCACCCACAGGTGCGCCGCTTCTTCACCGAATCGCGCCTGAGCGACGCCACCCGCTCGGTTCCCGAGGGCGGCCCCGTCCTGCAGGTGCCGGTCTCCGACATGATCACCCGCGAACCCATCACCATCGACGTGAATTCATCGGTGGGCGACGCCGCCCAAACCATGGATGAGCACCGCATCTCCGCGATCCTCGTCACCGAGGCCGAGCGGCTCGTGGGCATCCTCACAGACCGCGACCTGCGTCGCGTCGTCGCCCGCTCCGTCTCCCCCAGCTCACCGCTGGCCGAAACCATGTCGCGCGATCCGTTCCGCATCGACAAGGATGCCTTGGCCCTCGACGTGCTGCTCAAGTTGGTGGAGAACAAGATCCACCACCTCCCCGTCATGGACGGCGAAAAGGTGCTGGGCATGGTCACCTCGGGCGATCTCATGCGGCTCGAGCGCTCCAGCCCGCTCTACCTCGTCGGCGATCTGGCGCGGCAGGACGACATCGCCGGCTTGGCCCGCGTCATGGAGCGAGTGCCGAAGCTCGTCGCCCGACTGCTCCGGCAAGACGCCACCGCTGAAGACATCACCAGGATCGTCAGCCGCACCACCGAGGCACTGTGCCAGCGCGTGATCGAGATGGGTGAGGCGAAGCTCGGCGCTCCCCCGGTTCCCTACTGCTTCGTGGCTCTGGGCTCGCTGGCCCGCAACGAGCAGGCGCTGGGTTCAGACCAGGACCACGCGCTGATCCTGAGCGACGACGTCCAGCCCGAGCACGCACAGTACTTCGAGGATCTGGCCGAGTTCATCACGGCCTCGCTCGAGGAATGCGGCTTCCCCCGCTGCAAGGGCCACGCGATGGCCACCAACCCCTCGTGGCGGCAGCCGCTGAGCGAATGGCAGTTGGAGTTCTCCAACTGGCTGGGCGCGCCCACGTCGGAGGCCGTGCTGAACTCGTCGATCTTCTTCGACATGCGCCCCATCTATGGCGATCAAACCCTCTTCACGGCCCTCCAGCAGCGCGTGCTGCGCTCGGCACCGTCGTCGTCGCGCTTCCTCGGCCATCTGGCCAAGCACGCCAACGACGCCGAGGTGCCGATCGGCTTCCTCCGCGGCTTCGTCGTCGAGAAGAAGGGCGAACACCGCGACCGCCTGGACATCAAGCTCGGCGGTATCAACCCCATCGTCGACATCGCGCGCATCTACGCCCTGCGCTGGGGCTTGCCGCAGGTGTCCACCCGGGGACGGCTGCTGGCGGCGGCGGAGCACGGCGCCGAGGTGGAGAACCTGCTCGACGCGCACGAGTACTTGGGTTACCGACGGCTGCAGCACCAAGGCGGATTGGTCGCGGTCGGGCACGAACCGAACAACTACATCAATCCCGAGGAACTCTCCGAATTCGAACGGCGCAACCTCCGCGAAGCGTTCAGCATCGTCGGCAAGGCGCAGTCCGCGCTGCTCGTGGCGTTCCAGACGCAATACATCTCGTGAGGCGGCTGTCATGAAATGGCCGTTCAAGCGCAGCAACTCATCGGTCGCGGACAAGGTGCCCGACGGCGGCCTGCGCCGATACCTGACCACGGATCAGCCCGCGCGCAACACCCCGGTGGACCGGGCTCCCCTGCTGGCCATCGACTTTGAAACCACCGGGCTCACCCCGGGCACGGACCACGTGCTCTCCGTGGGCATGGTCAACGTCGACGGGCTCCGGATCCCGATGGGCAGTGCGGTCAACTTCCTCGTCAACCCCGGCCACGAGGTGGGCCAGTCCGCGGTCATCCACCAGATCACCGACGACGAACTGGCCCACGGCTG
>DYZF01000277.1 GCA_020741375.1 Tessaracoccus flavescens | reverse complement strand
CGCACCCCAGCGGCTCGCACCTTCGCCAGCAGCGCGTTGTAAAGCCGGAGCCCCGGCACCGACGGCGGCGGTAGCGGAATCTCGCACACCTCGCGACCGAGGAGCTCAGAGATCTGGCTGTGTACGTCGAGCCGCGTGATGCCCAGCACGGCCGGGAGCGCGACGACGTCGGCCTTGCCGGCCACCTTCTCCACTTCGCGCGCGAACTTGGAGGCGAACACCGGATCGTCCATCGCCCGTGCGTAGGTCAACGGCGACGGATCCGCCTCGCCCGTGCGAGCCTGCAGGCTGATCCATGCCGACGTAGCGCTGAGCTTCGATCCATCGGGCGCCGTGGTGCGGGCCAAGTTCCCGGCCACGAGATCCGCCGGGAAGTCCTTGATCTGCCGCACACCCACGACGGCGTAGTTGCGGCCTTGCCGGGCGTCGCCAGCCACCATCGACGGCTGGGCCAGCGCGGTCGGACGCAGCGCGCCCACGGCGGTGGGCAGCTGGTAGTTCTCGTCGGGGTTGCCCACCAGCAGCTCGGGCAGCTGCTCGGCCAGCCAGGCGACAGCGGAGCGGACGCCCTCGGCGCCGACGGTGGCGTACGGGTGGGTGTCAGGCAGCGAACCAACGGCCTCGAGCGGGCGGCTGAGGCGCTCGGGCGAGTAGCCGAGGATGTCGATGGTGCCCTGCGACAGTTGCAGGCCGCCGGGCCCCTTTGTTGCGAGGGTGACCCTGGCCCCCGACTGGGCCAGACGTAGTGCGGTGGTCAGACCCGCCAGGCCCGCCCCGATGACGACGACGCGGCTCATCGCAGAACCTCTTCCTCAGGCTGGGGCAGGTGCTCGACGTCGAGCGTGCCCTGGAAAATCCAGTGATCGAGTGCCGTTTGCTTCACCTGCTGCCCGTAGAGGATCGGCCACAACCCGATCCAGCGATGCTTGAGGAACAGGCGCAACAGGCCGGTGGCGCGCTCTGCGTCGGCCACCTGCTCGGAGCAGGCGATGCCCGCAGCGCGAGCGGCGCAGAAACCACCCTGACAAGGGCCCATGCCGAGGCGAAGCTGGCGGCGCAGATCGTCGAGGGTGGCGTTGGGCTGCTCGTGGATCTTCTCCACCAACATCGAGCGGTTCATCAACTCGCACTCGCAGATGATGGGATCGTCGAGACGATCCTCCTCGCGCTCCTCCAAGCGGTGAGTCACGGCGTAGAGACGGCGATCCTCGGAACCGGGGATGACCTCGTCGGCCGTGGTGCACTTGCGATTCTCGCCGAGCTGGCGATCCATCTCGTTGACGATGTGCTCAGCCATCAAACGGTAGGTGGTGAGCTTGCCGCCGCCGATGGTCAGCATGCCGCTGACGCCGTCGGTCTTCGAATGGTCGATGACGGCCATGCCGCGGCTCATGTGCCGGGTGTCCTCGGCGCTGACTCGGGGATCGCGGATGAGTGGGCGGGAACCCGACCACGCGTGCAGAGCGCGCGAGTTGCGGAAGCCCGGGATCATCGCCTCACCGGCGTCGAGCATCTGCTGCACCTCGTCGCGCGGGATCGGCAGGTGATCGGGATCCGTCTCGTGCACGTCGGTGGTGCCGATCACGGAGACGGTGTGAATGGGAACCAGGATGTCGCCGTCGGTGGGGTGAACGCAGCGGTTGATGACCGTGTTCACCAGACGGTGGTTCATCGCGATCATGATGCCGCGACCGGGGACGACGGGCACCGGCTCAACGTCGGCCATCGCGGAGATCTGACCGGCCCACGGCCCGGCGCAGTTGAGGACGAAGGTGCACTCGATGCGGACGTCCTCGCCGCCCTTCTCGTCGCGGCAGATGACGGCCGCGACGCGGTCGCCGTCGCGCTCGATCTTGGTGACGCGGTGGTAGGTGAGGATCTTCGCGCCGTGATTCATCGCGGAGCGCGCGGCACCCCACACCAGTTGCCAGCCGTCGACGGAGCCGTCGGCCACTTCGATGGCGCGCTGGATGCGTGGATCGAGCCGGGGTTCGCGACGCAGCGCCTCGGCAACCGTGATCTCCGTTGCGGGGACGCCGGTGGCGGCTGCCCCGGCGAGGAACTTATCGGCGAAGCTCGGATCGTCGTCGGCCAGAGTGACGAACAGGCCGCCCGTGTCTTCGATGGCATCGGCCTGGATGCGGCGCAGGATCGCGTTCTCCTCGGCGCACTCGGTGGCCGAGCCGGGATCGCTGACGACGTAGCGGCCGCCCGAGTGAAGGAGCCCGTGGAAGCGACCGGTGGTGCCTTGGGCGAGATCCACCCGCTCTACAAGGACCGCCCGGTAGCCGCGCATCGCGGCATCGCGCACAACTCCGAGTCCTGTCGAGCCACCACCGATGACCACGACGTCTGTGTCGAGGCGTTTCATGGCACGTCCCTTCCCTGGGTGATCCATGGTTACTATCCCCATCGTGCCCACAGTTCAATGGCAACGGAAGCGCTGGGACCATAGATGCGACCCCCGTCTCCCAGCGTGCACGTTCGTGCACAAGGTTTTGAGCAGATGATTCATGACGGCGTCTCCTGAGCGGGCGAGGAATGATGCAAGTAAGCACTTGCATCTGGACCGGTGGTTGCCTAGGCTGGAGGCATGAGCCGCGACCTCGGCGAATCCTCAGACCACATCGTCGCCGCCACCATCGAGGTGCTCGGCGAAGTGGGGCTCAAGGGCGCCACCACCCGCGCCATCGCCAGCCGCGCCGGCGTCAACGAAGTGACCCTCTTCAGGCATTTCGGCAGCAAGAAGCTCCTCGTGGCACACGCCATCGAAGCCCTTGCCGAACGGTGTTCCAAGGAGATCATCTACACCGGAAACATCGAAGCGGATCTCGAACACATCATCACGGAGTACGACTCGATCATCGAAGATCTCGGCCCCGCTTTCTCCACCGTCATCACCGAAGTGGCGCGCGATCCGGAGATGCGCCCCGAGTTCGATGGCATCCAGCGCATCTACGAGAACATCGGCAGCATCCTGCGCCGTTACCAAGAGGACGGCCTGCTCCGCGACGAGCCCATCGATTCACTGCTGATGGCCTTCGGTGGTCCAGTCGTCGTGCGCTACCTCAGCCCGCTGTTCAAGGGAGCCAGGGAACGCGCCCCGTTCGACGCCCACGAGCACGTCCAGCGATTCCTCCACGGAAGGTCCGCCCGATGACCCAGCGAGTCGCAGCCGAACACCCCGCCGGCTACCGCAACGGCCGCCTGCACTTCGAACCGAAGTACAAGGTGCTGACCACCGATTTCGACGTCGAGGCCTACACCAAGGAGGCCCGCGGCAGGATCGCCGTCGACGCTGACGCCGTCGAGCTCGACGGCGAAGCCCGCGCAGACCTGCACTTCCTCTGGCGCATGGAGGCGGCAGCCCTCGGCGACATGCGCGCCATGCTCGCCTCCTGGACCGGCAACGAGGCCCGCATCACCGCTTTCCTCGCCACCTGGGCCTACGAGCGGTACTGGAACGCCCGCGCCGCCCGCGACCTCTTGGAAGCCGTCGGCGAACCCACGCCCGAGCTCCCGCCGCTCGAGGGCCTGCGCCCCAAGCTGCGCCACGCCTACGTCGAGAACCTTCTGCCCATCGTCGCGCCCGTCATCGGCCTGGTGGTGCGCGAGCCCGCGACCGCTGGGCACATGGCCCGCATGGCCGTCCATGAAGGCGCGCTGCAGGTGGGCTACCAGGCGTTGCTTCCTCGCCTCGACGGCGCCGCCCGCGACGTCGTCGCCGAAATCATCGACAGGCGCCGCACCTTCATCGACTTCTTCCGGCAGGAAGCAGTCGCCCGCATCGGCCGCTCGTCTGCCGAGCGGTGGAGCGCTCGCGTGAGCTTGGCCTGGCCGTGGTCGTCGCTGCGGCCCGACGCCGTGTTCCACCCCGACGAGGGCCCCCGGCTCCGCAGCCTCCTCCGCGAGCAGCGCAGCCGATCGGCCCTGGCCACCTCCGACGCCGAGATCGGGCACCTCCTTCCGGGGCGCCCCATGCCAACCATGGCCGCCGTTCGGCGGTCCGTCCGACGGAAGGGCTGACATGGCCTTCGATCTGGAAAAGTTCACCGAAACCTCCGAAGCCGTCCGCTTTGAAGACCTCGATTTCAGCAGCTTCGAAACCGAGCCCCTCAGCCCCGAAATCCTGCGCTGCCTGCGCTACATGTGCGACGTTGAATATCACACGTCCTGCTTCCTGAGGGATCTGCTGACGACGAGGTCGCGGCGCAAGGAGGAGGCCGCCGGCTTCATGACGATGTGGAACCGTGAGGAGTTCTGGCACGGCGAGGCTCTGGCCGCCGTCCTCAAGCCGCACGGCATCGTCGTCGACTACGACGAGATCAAGGCCAAGCGCGTCAAGCTCGGCTGGCAGATCGCGCTCGGGCCGCTGAAGCAAGCAACGATGTCGAGCATGGTGGGGCCCAACTTCGTTGCGGTCCACATGGCCTGGGGTGCGGCCAACGAGCTGTCCGCCGTCGCCGCCTATCGACGCTTGGCCGCGCTGGTGGATCACCCGCAGTTGTCGATTCTCCTCAAGCGGATCGCCCAGCAGGAGACGCGCCACGTGGCGTTCTACACCACCCAGGCGCGCAAGATCATGGAAACCTCAGAGCAGGCCCAGAAGCTGGTGCGCTTGGCGCTCAGCAAGGCTTGGCGCCCCGTCGGCTCCGGAATGATGGACGACGAGGAAGTGAAGTTCGTTATGAGCTACCTCTTCGCCGACGACATGGATCAGCTCGACAAGCTCGACGGCAGCGTCCAGCGCATGCCGGGCTTGGAGGGCCTCACCATCTTCCGCGACGCGTTCGCCAAGATCGGCGTGGCCTAGCTCTCCTCCTCTCTGTGCGGGTGAGTGGCGGCTAGGCCGCCGCAGTGAGGTGCAGCGACTCGGCGTCGATGAGCTCGAGCAGAGTGAGCGCCGCGTCCTCGGGCCCGGACGGCAAGCGGACGACATCGTCGCCGGCCACCGTCACCGCCCAGGTGCCGAACGTCTTGTCCAGCACCACGGCCGACCCCTCACAGGTGATGCGGGGCCGCAACGGATCGATGACGAGGGACGAGCCGAGCGTTGGCCGGTAACACAGCACCAACTCGCGCACGGCATACAAGAACATGAGGTCTGCGACGCCATGGTCGCGTGGGAAGGTCGACATACACACATCGTCGCGACCACCACTGACAAAAAAGTCGCGGCCGGGGGGCCTGAGCCCACCGACCGCGACGTCACGTCACCTCGAACACGTCACGAGGAGCGTCAGTTGTCCTGGCTGTAGATGAGGACGCTGTATGGGCCGATCGAGATGTTGGCGTGCCAATCCAGACCGTCCTCATCCTCGTGGAACGGCTCGAAATCGAAGCTCTCGAAATCACCGAACAGCGACGAGTAGAGACGTGCGTCCGAGTTGAATCGCAGTTTCCACAGGCCCTCGCTCGGCACGCCGATACGCACCTTCTCCTGAGCCTCGGCGGAGAGGTTCACGATCACGAGGACGTCGTCGCCGCGGCCGTGATCCATCCAGCGCTGGAACACCAGCAGGTTGGATTCCTCGTTGACGTGGTAGATGTTCAGGCCGCGACCGGTGAGTCCGCGCGTCACGCCGCCCCGGTTCAGGCGCAGGTCGATGAGGTCGGCGTACAGGCGTGCGATGCCCTGGAAATCGTCGCGACGGCGCCAATCCAGCGGCACGTCGTCGCGGAACCAGCCGCCCTCCAAGAACTCCTGACCCTGGAACATCATCGGGATGCCGGGCGCGGTCATCACCAGCGCGGCGCCGATGGTGGAGCGCTTCTGCGACGGCCACCCCGCGGCGTTACCGGGCTCGATCTCCTGTGGCACGCGAGCGCGACCGTTGGCCACCTCGTCGTGCGATTCGGTGTAGATGACGCGCTCCATCGGATCGCCGTAGTGGTGGGCGATCGCGTCGGCGACGGCGGTGATCGAGCGGTGGTCGTCGTCCATCTTGATCAGCTGCTCGCGCACGGGGTGCACGAAGGCGGCGTCCCACTGCGCGTGGAAGCCGGCGCCGTCGGCCTCTTCACTGGTGATCAGCGGGTTCTTGTGCAGATCCTCGGCGATGGCGATGCGGCCGGGGAACTCCTCGCGCATGGAATCGGTGATCCAGCGCATGAGGGTCCAGCCGTCGTGCAGGTAATCGCCCGAGACGGAGTACATGTGGGGCACCATGTCGAGGCGCAGGCCGTCGACGTGGTAATCGCGCAGCCACATCATGGCGTTGTCGCGGATGAATTGACGCACTTCGTCGCGACCGTAGTCGGGCCGGGTGTCGCCCCACGGGGTCTGGCTCTTGTGATCGTTGTAGAAGTAGATGCCGCCCTTGTCGTTCTCACTCCAGCCGTCGAACGTCCACAGATCGAGGTCTGAGGGGCCGAAATGGTTGTACACCACGTCCTGGATGACGGCGAGGCCGCGCTTGTGGCATTCCTTGATGAAGGTCTTGTAGCCGTCCGGGCCGCCGTAGGCGCTCTCGACGGCGAAGATGTGGGCCGGGTTGTAGCCCCACGACATGTCACCGGCGAACTCGGACACGGGCATGATCTCGATGGCATTCACGCCGAGATCGACGAGGTGGTCCAGACGATCGATGGCGTCCAGCAGGTTGCCCACGCCGTCGTGCTTGTCGGTGAAGGTGCCGACGTGCAGTTCGTAGATCACCAGCTCATGGTGGGGTGGGCAGTTGGCGGTATCGCCCTCCCAGTCGTAGCTGGCGTGGTCGTAGATCACGCCGTTGCCGACGGAGTTGGTCACCTGGCGGGCGTAGGGATCCACGCGGGCGAAGGAGTTCTCGCCGTTGGTGATCTGGTACTTGTACTCCTGACCTGCGCCGGCGCCCTCGACGAAGCCGTACCAGTAGCCGTTGCCCTCGTCCTCGAGGGGGTTGGCGTCGTTGTGCCAGTCGTTGAAATCGCCGAACACCGCGACGGCGTCAGCGTTGGGTGCCCACACGCGGAAGGCGGTGCCGCCGTCGACGGGGATCGCGCCCATGCCGTCGATTCTCTGCTCAGGAGTGCTCACGGATTCCTTTCTGACACCGGCCTTGACCGGGTACCGTCGTCCATTCTCACCCGCGGGAGCCGTTGGCGGGAAATCGCGGGCGCGGGAGAAAGCCCCCGGGAGGGCTTGTGGGGTGTGGGAAGCTAGGCGCGTGACGCCGCAGGTTCTGACCTTTCCCGACATCGATCCGGTTGCCATCAACATCTTCGGGTTGAAGATTCACTGGTACGCGATCATGTACCTCCTCGCGTTCGCCGCGGCGTTCGTGCTGATGCGCCGTCGGCTCAAGCACGAGCCGTACCGTTCGATCACGAAGCCCGAGCAGTGGAGCCCGGCCGACATCGAGGATCTGATCCTCTACTCGATCATCGGCGTCATCGTCGGCGGCCGTCTGGGGTACTGCTTCTTCTACAAGCCGATGTACTACCTGCAGAACCCGCTGGAGATCGTGCAGTTGTGGGACGGCGGCATGAGCTTCCACGGCGGTGCGATCGGCGTGATGCTGGGCATGGCGTACTTCGCGTGGCGCCGGAAGCGGCCGTACTTGCAGGTCACAGACTTCCTCGTTCCCGCCGTCCCGATCGGGCTGGCCGCCGGGCGCTTCGGCAACTTCATCAACGGCGAGCTGTGGGGGCGTGAGGCCTCTGAATCGCTGCCGTGGGCGATGATCTTCCCCACCGGCGGCGACGTGGCGCGGCATCCGTCGCAGCTCTACCAAATGCTGCTGGAGGGCTTCCTGCTCTTCGTCCTGCTGTGGATCTACGCCAGCAAGGGTCGCTTCCGGGGCCAGGTGTCGGGTGCCTTCGTGGCGGGCTACGGACTGTTCCGCTTCATCGCTGAGTTCTTCCGCGAGCCCGATTCCCACCTCGGGCTGCTGGGGCTGGGGCTGAGCATGGGCCAATGGCTCTCCGTGCCCATGATTCTCGGCGGCCTCATCCTGTGGACGTGGGCCAAGATGCGCGGGATCAGCGATGTGGAGTCCGGTGTGGATAACTCGGGGGATAACGTCGCCGTCGACGGTGTGGAGCGCTCCGACGAGGAGCCCGCCACTTCGGCGTGACTAGGGGTCCATCCACGACGGCGTCTCGCCCGTAGCGTCTCGTCCGCCTGAGTCAGTTGAACGCTCAAGATTCCCTGAGAGGGTTGTCCACAGTTTGGCTGTGAGATACCCCCAGGGTTTTCTTGTAGCGAGCGTCAATCCTCGGATGACTACGCATTTTGTTGGTCCACACGTGCCTGTGGAGGCAGTGGATAAGTACGTGGACAAGCCCGCTGTGTTTCTCAGGCTTGGATCCCGGGTGTGTCGAGCCCTCAAAGCCCCTTCGAGCGCCAGTTTCCGCTGCGATGTGGGCTGTCCGGGCGCTCGCTCTGCCCGCGGAGAGGCCGGAGCAACGCGTTATCCACAGGCGGGTGTGGAGAACTGTGGACAGTGTGTGTCAGCGTGTCGCCAGAGGGATGCGGCGATGTATCCGATGCGCTTTGGTTCGCACGGGTTGCACCGAGCGGGAGGGGTGGCTGCGTGAAGCGTCGAGTTAGCGCTCGAGGTGCGGGTCGATCCAAGAGGCGGGATCCCGTACAACCGACGCGGTGGCCGCGATGGCCGCGCCCTGAGCTGCGCGCAGCGGGGCCTCGGCCACGGGCACGACGTCGATGCCGGAGTGGTGCGCCCACAGCACGCGGACTTGAAGCTCCTTGGCCACCTTGTCGCCCAGCCACGGGTGCAGCGTCGCGAGGTGGCCGCCCAGTTGAACGGTGGAGATGTCCAGCAGGTTGAGAGCCGCGCCGAGCGCTATGCCCAGCGCCGCGGCGAGTTCGTCGACCGTCGTCTGGGCCCGCTCGTCGCCGGCCTCCAACGCCTCGACCATCGATTCCACATCAGGCTGGCCGGCGCGCTCCAACGTGTGGCGCAGGCCGGCGACGGTCTCGAGGCAGCCGGTGGCGCCACAACCACACACGTCGCCCTGGGGATCGACGCAGATGTGGCCCAGCTCGGAGGCCCAGCCGTGGCGGCCGAGCATGAGTTCGCCGTCGAGGGAGACGGCGGCGCCGATGCCCACTTCGCCCGTCACGTAGACGAAGGACGTGTTGGGGTTCTCGCGCAGGACGGTGAGGGCTGAGCAGTCGATGTCGTTGGCGACGCGCAGCGTCCCGAGGCCCTCTGCTGGCCACGCCTCCCCGGGGGAGCGGCCGTCCCAGCCGAGGTTGGGGGAGCGCAGGATGGTCTGGCCGTCACGATCGACGAGGCCGGGGATGGCGAGCACCGAGCCGACGAGGCGGGCGCCGTCGGGTGCCTTCTTGAGGGCGGCGGTGGCGAGCGACGAAAGGCGCGACATGGCGTCGTCGAAGTCCAGTTCCGGCAACTCGAGCTGTTCTGCCTCGGTGGTGATGACGTTGCCGGCGAGATCGACGAGCGTGGCGACGAGGCGGTCGACGTTGGCCTCCAAGCCGAGCCCGACGACGGAGCCGCCGCGGATGGAGAGCGGGACCGCCGGGCGCCCACGGGCTCCGCTGACGGTTTCGCCTTCGGCCACCACCTGGCCGGCCACGAGGTCGTCGACGAGCCGCGACACCGTCGAACGCGTCATGCCCAGACGGGCGGCGATGTCGGCGCGCGAGAGCGGGGCGCCGGAGTCGATGATCGTGCGCAACACGAGGGCCAAGTTCGAGGAACGGACCGACGCCTGAGTCATGCCCGCGCCAGTGAGGGCCAGGGTCTGCTTTGAGTTCACGAGCCCATTGTTGCCTAGAACGACGAAATACCGAGATTCGCTTGACAAATCTCACGATTAAGTGTTGACTCAAAACAAATGCCGCACAGAAGCGGACCCAACATCTACACACCTTCCGTTTAAGGAGCACCCGACATGCGTCAGCCCACCCCCGAAGACAAGTTCTCGTTTGGTCTGTGGACCGTTGGCTGGACGGGCGCCGATCCGTTCGGCACCAACACCCGTCCCGCGCTGGATCCGTGGGAGTACGCGGACAAGCTGGCCGAGCTGGGTGCCTGGGGCATCACGTTCCACGACAACGACGTCTACGACTTCGACGCCACCCCCGAGGAGGCCAAGTCCCGCGTCAACCAGCTCCGCGACGCCGCCTCCAAGGCCGGCCTCACCATCGAAATGGTGACCACTAACACCTTCAGCCACCCGCTGTTCAAGGACGGCGGCCTCACTGCCAACGATCGCGCCGTGCGCCGCTTCGGCCTGCGCAAGATCCTCAACGCCGTCGACATCGCCGCCGAGTCTGGCGCCACCACCTTCGTCATGTGGGGTGGCCGTGAGGGAGCCGAGTACGACTCGTCGAAGGATCTCCACGCCGCTCTCGCGCGCTACAAGGAGGGGCTCGACACCGTCGCCGCCTACATCAAGGCCCAGGGCTACAACCTGCGCATCGGCCTGGAGCCCAAGCCCAACGAGCCCCGCGGCGACATCTTCCTCCCCAGCATCGGCCACGCGCTGGGCCTCATCGCCGACCTCGAGCACGGCGACATCGTCGGCTTGAACCCGGAGGTCGGCCACGAGCAGATGGCCAACCTCAACTACACGCACGGCCTGGCGCAGGCGCTGTTCAGCAACAAGCTGTTCCACATCGACCTCAACGGCCAGAAGGGCCTCAAGTACGACCAGGATCTCGTGTTCGGCCACGGCGACCTGCTGTCCGCCTTCTTCACCGTCGACCTCCTTGTCAACGGCTTCCCGTACTCGCCCGACGCGCCGCGCTACGACGGCCCGGTCCACTTCGACTACAAGCCGTCGCGCACCGAGGGCATGCAGGGGATCTGGGATTCGGCGAAGGCCAACATGGAGATGTACCTCATGCTCGCCGAGAAGGCCAAGGCCTTCCGCGCGGATCCCGAGGTGGACAAGCTGATGAAGGAGAACATGATCGATCAGCTGGCCAAGCCAACGTTGGGTGAGGGCGAGACGATCGAGAGCTTCCTCGCCTCCGAGGAGGAGTTCGACGCCGACGCCGCGGGCGCCCGCGAGTACCGCTTCGTCGAGCTGTACCAGGCCGCCCTGCGTCACCTGATCGGCTGATCCCGGGCGGGCGGCGCCCGTCCATGCAGACACGAGGACCGTGGTCCCCCGTT
>DYZF01000276.1 GCA_020741375.1 Tessaracoccus flavescens | reverse complement strand
CTGACGGTGACCTCACCGAAGGGTGTCTGAGTCGCGTGATCGAGCGGCGCGTCGACGGCGAAGCCATGGTTGTGGCTGGTGATCTCCACCTTGCCGGTGGTGCGATCGATGACCGGCTGGTTGATGCCACGGTGGCCGAACTTGAGCTTGTAGGTCTCGAAGCCAAGTGCTCGGGCGAACAGCTGGTTGCCGAAGCAGATGCCGAAGTAGGGCAGGCCGGCGCTCAGAACCTCGCGCAGCACCGCCGTCGGGCCGACGGCAGTGGCGGGGTCCCCGGGGCCGTTGCTGAAGAAGACGCCATCGGGCTCGTAGGCCATGATCTGCTCGAAGCTCGTGGAGGCGGGCACGACGTGCACGTCCAGACCGCGGGCGGCCAACTCGTTCGGGGTCATCGCCTTGATGCCGAGGTCCACGGCGACGATTGTGCCGCGCTTCTCCCCCACCGCCGGCACGAGGTAGTTGACCTTGGTGGTGACGTCGTCGACGAGGTCGGCGCCGGCCATGAGGGGCTGCTCGTTGACCCTCTTCATGAGGTCCGTCACGTCGTCGGTGACGGTGGAGATGGCGACGCGCATGACGCCCCGGTCGCGGACGTGGCGGGTGAGGGCGCGGGTGTCGATGTCGCAGATGCCGACGATGCTCTGGGCCTTGAGTTCGTCGTCGAGGCTCCGAGCGGAGCGCCAGTTCGAGGGCCGCGGCGCCGGATCGCGCACGATGAAGCCCTGCACCCAGATCTGGCCGGACTCGTCATCCTCGTCGTTCCAGCCGGTGTTGCCGATGTGCGGGGCGGTCATGAGGACCACCTGGCCGCGGTAGCTCGGGTCCGTCAGCGTCTCTTGGTACCCGGACATGCCGGTGGAGAACACCAGCTCGCCGAAGGTTTCCCCCTCCGCGCCGTAAGACTGGCCACGAAATACGCGCCCATCCTCCAATACCAACATCGCAGGAAGGGAACTCATGCGTACCTCTTTCTCAGTTAAGGGTGGGCTTGGCCGCTAGTGCCTTTGATAGCAGGCCGTTGAGGAATGCGGGAGAGTCGTCCGTGGAGAGATCACCGGCGAGACGAACGGCCTCGGAGATGATCGCAGCGGGCGGGGTGTCGGTGTAATCCATCTCGAAGACGGCCATGCGGGCGATGTTGCGGTCCACCGACGGCATGCGCTCCAGCGGCCAGTTCTGAGAGGTCGACTCAGCGACACGCTGATCGATCTCGAGCAGGTGCTCCGCCACACCGAGGACGATAGTCCTCGTCAGTTCGCGAACAGGGTTCCCAGAGAGGGAACGCTGCTCGGCGAACGTCTCGCTCAACGAGGCATCGCGCTGTTCCGCCATGAACAGGATGTCCAAGGCGGCCTTGCGAGCCTTCGTCTGCGCGGAGTAGTGCGGGGCGTAGTCGGACATTTAGTTGGAGACGCGGCCCTGGTAGGAACCGTCGCGGGTGTCGACCTTGATCTTCTCGCCGGTGGTGATGAACAGGGGAACCTGGATCTCCTTGCCAGTCTCCAAGGTGGCGGGCTTGGTGCCACCGGTGGAGCGGTCGCCCTGCAGGCCGGGCTCGGTGTAGGTGACCTCGAGCTCGACGTTGGCCGGCAGTTCGATGAACAGCGGGGTGCCCTCGTGGGTGGCGACGATGGCTGTCTGGTTCTCCAGCATGTAGTCCTTGGCGTCGCCGACGATCTCGTTGGAGATGTGGAGCTGCTCGTAGCTCTGGTTGTCCATGAAGACGTAGTCGTCGCCGTCGAGGTAGAGGTACTGCATTTCACGACGGTCGACGGTGGCGGTGTCCACCTTGGTGTCGGAGTTGAACGTCTTGTCGATGATCTTGCCGGTCAGCACGTGCTTGAGCTTGGAGCGGACGACGGTGTTGCCCTTGCCCGGCTTGTGGTGCTGGAACCAGAGAACCTGCCACAGCTGGACATCGAGGTCGAGGACCATTCCGTTCTTCAGATCATTCGTTGACGCCATGGGGCTCTCCTCTTGTCCGGGATGTCGGCAGGCCTGTTCGGCCAACGGAGGACTCTACCGGAGGGGGGCCACTTGAACCAAAGGTGCTCACGAGACGCACGCGGACACTGGCGAACCCACGTCCTCTCAGCCCAACTCGTCGAAGGCGCGCCGGAGGTCATCCTCCGGCGCGTCGTCGATGATGACGGGTACGCCGATCTCCTCGATGCCGACTAGGCGCAGCGTGTTGCCCCGCGCCTTCTTGTCCAAGCTCATGATCGGACGCAGCTCGTCGTAGGAGGCGTCTGCCCTGCGTGGCAGGCCGAGCCCGCCGAGCAGGTCGTCATGAAGCGCGACCACGTCCGAGCTGAGGCCCAGCCGGTCGCGTGAGACGCGCGCCATCCACGCCATGCCGACAGCGATGGCTTGGCCGTGGCGCCACGTGTAGTTGGCATGGGCCTCGATGGCGTGGCCGAGCGTGTGGCCGTAGTTGAGGGCTTCGCGCCCCACATTGCGCCCCTCGGACGTGGATTCTCTGAAATCGGCCGCAACGACGGTGGCCTTCACCTGCACTGCCCGGCGGACCAACTCCGCGAAACGGTCGCTGGTCACATCGGTGGCGTCGGCGAGATCCTCGTGGGCCAAGTCCAGGATGACGGGGTCCGCGATGAAGCCACACTTGACCACCTCGGCCAAGCCAGAGGCCACCTCCGGCGGCGCGAGCGAGGTCAGAACCTCGAGATCGCACAACACTTCGACGGGCTCGTAGAAGGCGCCCACGAGGTTCTTGCCGGCCTGCAGGTTGATGCCTGTCTTCCCACCAACCGCTGCGTCGACCATGCCGAGCACGGAGGTGGGCACGCTGACGTACTTGACGCCGCGCAACCAGGAGGCCGCGACGAATCCGGCCAGATCCGTCGTCGTGCCGCCGCCGATCCCGACCACAATGTCCGAGCGGGTGAAGCCGGCCTCCGCCAGAGCGGTCCAGCAGTGTGCCAACACTTCCGGCGTCTTGGCGGACTCGGCGTCGGGCACCTCGATCAGCGTCGGCCGCTCGACGCCGTCGGCGGCGGAGTGCGCCAGATGGGCGAGCGGGGCCGGGTAGATGATCGCGACGCGGTGGCTGCCGTCGGTCAGGGAGCCGAGCCGGCCCAGCGCTCCACGCTCGATGTGGACGTCGTAAGGGCCGGCGGCAGACTCGACGCGGATGGTCACTGTTCAGCTCCTTCGGCACCACGCTCGGCGGCCAACTGGTCCGCGACCTCGCTGCTGCCCCGGCCATCGGTCTCCACGACCTGCGTCGCGACAGCCTCGTAGACCGGGGTGCGCTCGCGCAGGAGTTCGATCAAGCGGCCCCGAACATTGCCCAGAAGGAGCGGACGGACCGTGTTCATCCCGACTCGTCGGGTGGCCTGCCCGATCGACACCTTCAGCCAGATGACCTCGTGCCCCTCGAGGGCCTCCTGAATGGCGGGATTCATGACGGCGCCGCCGCCCAGAGCCACGACGTCGTAGGTGTCCAACAGTTCGATGGTCGCGTCCTGTTCCAGGGCACGGAAGTGGGCCTCACCCTCGTCGGCGAAGATCTCGGCCACGGGCTTGCCGACAACCTCCTCGATTCGCTGGTCGACGTCGACGAACGTCTTGCCGAGCTTGCGCGCCATCCGCTTGCCGACGCTGGACTTACCGGCGCCGGGCGCCCCGATCAGTGCGATCGCCATCAGCCGATCCTCAATCCGCGGGCCTCGATGTCGGCCAGATAAGCCTCGTAGTTGCGGCGGGTCTCCCCCACAGAATCGCCGCCGAACTTCTCCAGCACCGCCTCGGCCAGCACCAACGCAACCATCGCCTCAGCAACCACGCCGGCCGCCGGGACGGCACACACGTCGCTGCGCTGGTGGTGGGCAGCCGCAGCCTCTCCGGTGCTTGTGTCGATCGTGCGCAGGGCGCGCGGCACCGTCGCGATGGGCTTCATGGCGGCCCTGACCCGCAGCACTTCTCCGGTGGACATGCCACCCTCGGTGCCTCCAGAGCGATGAGATCG
>DYZF01000275.1 GCA_020741375.1 Tessaracoccus flavescens | reverse complement strand
GAAGCTCGGCGAGGTGACCCTAGACGGCCACCCTCTCCGCGACCTCGATCTCGCCTACCTGCGCTCCAACGTCTCGCTGCTGCATCAAGAGGCGGTGCTGTTCACCGGCACCCTGCGCGAGAACATCCGCTACGGCCGCCAAGATGCCACCGACGCCGAGGTGGAGGCCGCGG
The DNA here is from genome assembly GCA_020741375.1 of Tessaracoccus flavescens. GTDB lineage: Bacteria > Actinomycetota > Actinomycetes > Propionibacteriales > Propionibacteriaceae > Arachnia > Arachnia flavescens_A. The sequence goes on along the minus strand of DYZF01000275.1, from coordinate 8,980 downwards.
CCCGCGCCGCGTTCGCGCACAACTTCATCATGGCCCTGCCCGACGGCTACGACACGGTCGTCGGCGAGCGCGGCGGCACCCTGTCGGGCGGCCAGCGGCAGCGCGTCGCGATCGCCCGCGCCCTGCTGCGAGATTCGCCCGTCGTCGTTCTCGACGAGGCCACCACCGGCCTCGACCCGGAGGCGGCCAAGGACGTGCTCGACGCCATCGCCCGACTGGTGGCGGGCCGCACGACGCTAGCCGTCACCCACGACGTCGAGATGGCGCTGCGCGCCGACCGCGTGGTGTGGCTGGAGGACGGACGCATCCTGCGCGAGGGCAGCCCGTCCGCGCTGCTGGCCGACGACCCGATCTTCCGCGAATGGGTGGAGGCCAGCGGCCGCACGCCTGACGAGATCAGGAGGGGCTGATGAACCGCGTCCTGCAGCAGCTGATCGACGCACTGCTCGATCCGACGATCCTGGCCGAACTCACCGGCCGCCCCGTGGTGGCCGACCGCCTCCGCATCAAGCCCGGCACCTCCGTCGTCATCGGGCTGCGCGATCAGGCCAGCGGTCGCGTCGACGGGTGGGCCCGGATCCTGTGGCCGGCCGTGCAAGACAAGGCCAGTAAGGCCGTCGAGCGGGCCGAGCGGCGCGGCCAGCGCATCCACGTGCGCGCCATCCACGCGGGGCTGCTCCTGCAGGCGGGCGAGGTGTCGGCCGATCCCCAGCTGGCTGCGGTGATCCGGCAGGCGCTGAAGGAATCGCTCGTTGAGGTGGGCGATCAGGTGCTGCGCTACAACCCGCTGCGACGCTTCGTGCTGCGCCGCGGCGCCACCACCGTCCGCCTGTCCGCGACGCCCGACGAGGTCGCGTTGCCGCTCGATTGGGCGCTCACCGAGGCCGGGGTCCCCGTGCCGGGTCGGCTCGACACGGGCTCGCGTCCGCAGGTCGCGGTGCAAGCCTTCGTCGGCGACACCGATCTGGAGGCGACGCCGTCGGCACCCGCCACCCGCGCCGTCGGGGAGGCCCTCGCCCGGCTGCACACCGTCGAGCTCGCGCCCAGCCTCGCCGACGCCCTCGCAGCGGAACCAGACCTCGCCGACGTCGGCGCCGCACACGTGGCCCTGCTCGGCCACCTCGACGACGGCTTGGCCGAGCGGATGGGCCAGGTGGCCGCCGCGACCGCGTCCCGCTGGGCTGAGGTGCGCAGCCAATCGTTCGGCGGCAGCGCATTGGTGCACGGCGACGCGTCCCCGGACCAGATGCTCCTGGACACCACCACCGGGCGCACGTGGATCACCGACTTCGACCGCGCCTGCCTGGCCGCACCCGCCGTCGACCTCGGCTCCTATCTGGCCGCGACCACCGAGCCGCTCGGGCGCGAACTGCTCGACGGCTACGCGTCGGCCGGGGGAGCGGTGCCGGGCGAACGCGAGCTGACGGCGGCCCGGGCACGCGCGTTGCTGCTGTCCGCCGTCGATCCAGTCCGCCGCGCCAACCCCGAGTGGCGCGATCTGATCGAAATCCGCCTCGACGAGATCGAGGAGGCCCTGAAGTGAACCCGGCGCTGGCTACGCTGCGTAGCACCCCCGGCATTCGCCGAGCCTGGCCCACGCCAGACGGCACGCTCACCGTCGAACTGGTCGACGGTACCCAAGGACCCCGCGCCGGGCGCATCGATTCGAGTGGCGGCCTCACCCTCTCCCCGTTCGGCGAGGATCGCAAGCTCTCGGCGCTCGGCGCGGGTCACACCGGTCGCTTGGTGGTGCATCGTCTCCACAAGCGCGCCGTCGTGCTCTCCGACGATCGGGCGGTGAAGATCCTTCGCCCCGGCAAGGCCTCACGCGTGGCCGAGGTGTCGACGGCGCTGGCCACAGCTTGCACGGCGGCCGGTTTCGGCTCCGCCGAGGTGCTCGCCCACACCGACGACACCGTCGAGTTCTCCCTGCTCCCCGGCCGGACACTGCACGAGTTGGGCGACGACGGCCTCGACGGCTGGCGAGCACTCGCAGCCGGGTGGCCGGCGTTCGCGGCGACGGCGCTGGAACTGCCCGAGCACACGGCGGCCGATGAGGTGGAGGTGCTGCGCACGTGGCTCGGCCACGCGCAGCGCTTCGGCTCGCTGGAGCGGCTCGACGAGTTGGCCGCGGCCGTCGACGACACCTGCGCAGCGCTGTTGCGCACGCCGGATCCTGCCGTGACCCTCCACCGCGACCTGCACGACAAGCAGGCCCTTTGGGACGGTCAGCGACTCCACCTCTTGGATCTCGACACCGCCGCCCGCGGCGAGGCCGCCCTCGATCTGGCCAACCTGCTCGTTCACATCGACCTGCGCGAGATGCAGGGCACCCTCACCCGCGCCGACGAGGCGCGCGCCATCGTGGGCACCGCCGTCGACGCGCTGGGCATCAGCGCGCAGCGGCTCGCCGCCTACGCCTCCGCCAGCCGTCTCCGGCTCGCGTTCCTCTATTCCTTCCGCCCGGCCTCCGCGCCGTGGCTTGGCACCTGGACCGACAAGGCCCTGACCAGAAAGTGACCCCCATGCGTATTTCAGTGATCGGTTGTGGCTACCTCGGCGCCGTCCATGCGGCCTGCATGGCGGAGCTCGGCCACGAGGTCATCGGCGTCGACGTCGATCCCGCGAAGATCGAGGCGCTCAGCAAGGGTGAGGCGCCGTTCTTCGAGCCCGGCCTCCCGGAACTGCTGACCAGTGCCATGGCCACCGGGCGGCTGAAGTTCGCGGTCGCCCCCGCCGCCGAGGAACTGGCCGACGTGGACGTGCACTTCATCGCCGTCGGCACCCCGCAGCGCGGCGACAGCGGCGCGGCAGATCTCAGCTACGTGACGGCCGCCGTCGCCCAACTGCTGGAGGCCATCCCCGAGGGCGCGCGCCCGGTGGTGGTGGGGAAGTCGACGGTGCCGGTGGGCACGGCGTCGGCCATCGCCGAGCTGCTGGAGGCCCGCGGGGTGACGCTCGTGTGGAACCCGGAGTTCCTCCGCGAGGGCTTCGCTGTTCAAGACACCCTCACGCCCGACCGCATCGTCTACGGCGTCTCCACCAACCCCGAGCATGCGCAGCGTGGTCAGGCCGCCCTCGACGAGGTGTACGCATCGCTGCTGGCCCAGCGCATCCCGCAGATCGTCACCACCTACCCGACGGCGGAGCTGGTGAAGGTGGCCGCCAACTCGTTCCTCGCCACCAAGATCTCGTTCATCAACGCGATGGCCGAGCTGTGTGAGGCCACCGGCGGCGACATCTCCGACCTCGCCGAAGCCCTCGGCCACGACGACCGGATCGGCAAGAAGTTCCTGCGCGCCGGCGTCGGTTTCGGCGGCGGGTGCCTGCCTAAGGACATCCGCGCCTTCATGGCCCGCGCCGAGGAACTGGGCGTGCAGGACGCCGTCGCGTTCCTCCACGAGGTGGACGCCATCAACCTGCGTCGCCGCGATCGGGTGGTGGATCTCGCTGTCGCGTCCTTCGACGGCGACGTCGCCGGCCGGCGGATCACCGTGCTCGGCGCCGCGTTCAAGCCGAACAGCGACGACGTGCGCGATTCGCCCGCGCTCGACGTGGCCCGCCGCTTGGCCGAGCAGGGCGCCGTCGTCACGGTGACGGATCCAGAGGCGCTGGTCAACGTGCGTCGCGTCGCGCCCGGGCTCACCGCCGTCGACGACACCACCGAGGCACTGCGCGATGCTGATCTGGTGGTGCTGCTCACCGAGTGGAGCGAGTACGTCGAGCTCAACCCTGCCGCCACGGCCGGGGTGGTCAACCGTCCGGTGATTATCGACGGCCGCAACGCCCTGAACCCCGCCGAGTGGCGGGCGGCGGGCTGGGCCTACACCGGGCTCGGCCGCGCCACCGCCCCGGCGGCCTGACGCTCCCTTGAGGTTTGAGCAGTTTCTGCAACTCGATCCGCGAAATCGCCTCGGAATGGCAGATTGCGACGACGAGCCGAAGAAACTGCTCAAACCCCGGTGGGGCCTGGGCCGAAAGGAAGCAATCTCATTTGGGATCACTAATGAGAAAATCAGAGGGACGTCGTCTCATTAGTGGCCGGGGAGCGATTATCGCCGGCGCCCTCATGTGTCACAACGGCGTCCGAACGTGAGCCGAGCACGGTGGCCAGCAGGATGAGCGAGCCTCCGATCAGCAAGCGGGCCGTCAGGAATTCGCCGCCGAACAGGATGGCGAACACCGACGCGAACACGGGCTCCAGCGTCATGAGCAGCACCACCCGCGTCGGGGTGATGTGCCGCTGGGCCCACGTCTGCAGCAGCATCGTGACGATGCCCGCCGCGATGGCCGTGTAGAGGATCGCGCCCCACACCGTCGAATCAGCGGGGATCTGATAGCCGCCGGGGGCGCCGGCCAGCCCGCACACGATCGCCACGCCCACCAACTGCACCGTCGCCAGAGCCGACGCGTCCATCGCCCGCGACCAGCGATCCAGCAGCACGATGTGGACTGCGTACAGGGCGGCGCCCACGAGCGTCAGCAGCTCGCCGACCCCGCCGCCCATCACACCGTTGAGGCTCAGGATGCCGAGTCCTGCGACGGCGAGCGCCACCGCGAGCCACATCGCCGACGCCAACCGCGAGCGAAACACCGCCCACATGATGAGGGGAGTGATGACGACGTACGTGCCCGTGATGAACCCCGACACCGACGCGGCCGTGGTTTGCAGGCCGATCGTCTGCGCGATCTGGGCCAGGCCGTAGACGCCGCCCAGTGCCAGCGCGATCAGCCACTGTCTGGGCGTGAGTCGGCTGATCGGGCGCCAGAACAGGATGGCGGGAAGGAGTGCTCCGATCGCGAACCGAACGGCCAGAAAGTCGACGGGGTCGACGAGCGCCACCGCGTCCTTGATGATGAAGAACGTCGACCCCCAGATCGCTGTGATCAGGACGATCGCGAGGGTCGCCGTCGTGGAACGGCGCATGGGTGGCGGTGCCGGGTCAGGCCTGCGGGCGCAGCAGCGGGAAGAGGATCGTCTCGCGGATGCCGACGCCGGTCAGCAGCATGATGAGGCGGTCGATGCCGAGGCCGAGGCCGCCCATCGGGGGGACGCCGTATTCGAGGGCCTCGATGAAGTCGAGATCCAGCGCCATGGCCTCCGGATCGCCTGCGGCGGCCTTCAGCGACTGCGCGGTGAGCACGTCGCGCTGGACCACCGGGTCAACCAGTTCGGTGAAGCCCGTGCCGCGCTCCACGCCGCCGATGATCAGGTCCCACGCCTCGATCTTGCCGGCGTCGGAGCGGTGCTGGCGGGCCAGCGGCTGCGCGATCGCGGGGTAGTCGTAGACGAACGTCGGCTGGATCAGGTCTGGCTCGACGAGGTCGCCGAACAGTTCCATGGCCAGCTTGTCGGCGCCCCACTTCGGGTCGTACTCGATCTCGTTGGCGTCCGCGATGCCCTGCAGCACCTCGAGTGGGGTGTCGACGGTGATCTCCTGGCCCACCTTCGACGACAGGCCGGGGTAGAAGGACAGCCATTCCCATTCGCCGTCGAGGTTGATGACGCCCTTGGGGGTCTCCACCTGACGGGAGCCGACGGCATCGGCCGCGGCCACGATGATGTCCTGCATGAGCTGCGCGATGGTCTTCTGATCGCCCCATGCCTGGTAGGCCTCGAGCATCGTGAACTCGGCGGAGTGCGTCGAATCGATGCCCTCGTTGCGGAACACGCGGCCGATCTCGAAGACGCGGTCGGCGCCGCCCACCATGGTGCGCTTGAGGTGCAGCTCCAAGGCGATGCGCAGCGTCATGTCGATGTCGAAGGCGTTGATGTGCGTCTTGAAGGGGCGCGCGGCGGCGCCCCCGTGGACGAGCTGAAGGGTGGGGGTCTCCACCTCCATGTAGCCGTCGTTGTAGAGGGTGTCGCGGACGGCGCGGGTGATCGCGGAGCGCTTGCGCACCATCTCGCGGGCCTCGTCGCGGACGATGAGATCCACGTAGCGACGGCGGACGCGTGATTCTTCTGACAGGTCCTTGTGCATGACCGGCAGTGGGCGCAGCGCCTTGGCAGCGAACCGCCAGTCGGAGGCCATGATGCTGAGCTCGCCGCGCTTCGACGCGATCACGCGACCCTTCACCCACACGAAGTCGCCCAGATCCGCGTCGGACTTCCAGGCCGCGAGCGCCTCCTCGCCCACCTCGGCCAGCGAGAGCATCACCTGAAGGCGCTCGCCGTTGCTGTCCGGCGTGAAGCCGTCGTGGAGGGTGGCGAAGGCCAGCTTGCCGGTGTTGCGGATGAACACGACGCGGCCGCCGGTGGTGACGACGTCGTCGGTTTCGACGCCGGCCTCCAGATGGCCCCAGGTGTCGCGGATCTCGCGGAGGGTGTGGCTGCGGGTCAGATCGGCCGGGTACACCTCGGTGCCGGATTCCAGCAGCCGAGCGCGCTTCTCCTTGCGGATGGCGGTCTGTTCGGAATCGCTAGGCACGGGGGTGGGGTTCTCAGTCACGCGCGACATCCTACCCTCGGGGGCCGCGGTCAAGCGAAGGCGACTCGGACGCCCTCGGCCGTGGTCTCGAACCGCACGGCGGCGAGGTTCTCGGCGTGCCAGTCGGCGCCCAACTCCTCGGCGGTGTGGTTGGTGAGGACGCCGAGCACGGGCATGCCCGCGGCGCGCGCGGCCTTGACACCGCCCGGAGCGTCCTCGACCACGAGGCAGCGGGCGGGCTCGAAGCCGAGGCGTTCAGCGGCCAGCAGGAAGGAATCGGGGGCGGGCTTGCCGTTGGCCACCTGATCGACGGTAACCACCACCGTCGGCCGGGGCAGGCCGGTCTCGGCCAGACGCGCGTTGAGGAGCGGGGCGGTGCAGGACGTGGCGATGGCGCGTCGTTCGTCGGGGACGGCGGCGAAGGCCTCGGCGGCGCCGGGCAGGGCGATCACGCCGTCGACGTCCTCCACCTCGAGCTCTTCGATGCGTGCGGCGGCCTCGTCGACGAGGTTGGCGGGCAGTAGCGCTTCAGCGATGGTGCGGCTGGGCAGCCCGGTGTAGTTGCGCAGGGTGTGGGGATCGATCCCGTACTGGTGGGCCCACGTCAGGTAGGCGCGCACCATGGCTGCGTGCGAATCGCCTACGGTGCCGTCGAAGTCGAAGACGACGGCGTCGAAGGTGCCGAGGAGGGTCACTTCCACAGGGTCATCAGCGCGAAGGACGCGACGATCAGCCCGATGCCGATGCCGACGTTCCAGTCGCCGAGGGCGCGCATGAAGCCGATGGAGCTGCCGGCCAAGTTGTAGACGACCATCCAGAGGACGCCGAGGAGTCCGACGGGGATGAAGACGTAGGGCACCCAGTTGCGGCCGGCCGGGGCGAGGCGGGCGTTGGTGGCGCGCTGCTCGGCGAGCTCAGACTTCGAGCGGGCCTTCTTCTTGACCTCAGCCTGCTTCCGCGTCTTCGATTCGGGCACGGTGCCTCCTTGTGTGTCGTCCGAGCGAGTCTAACCAAGCGTCGTGGAATCCCCCACATCGGCCCGCGGTGATTGTCGGGCGGGCTAGGTACGCTGGGCGCATGAGTTTCTGGCGCCACCTCCGCGAGCGGGTTCCGCGCGTGCGCGCCAACATGGGCAAGAACCAGGAACGGCCCCGCTCCGCTCGAGGTCGGATCACGACGGTGCTGGTGTGCGTGCTGGCCGGCGTCATGATGACGGTGGCGGCCATCGCCGCCCGCGGCACGGACCTGCGCAGCGACCGGACGGCAGACCTGCGAGACCTCATTGTCTCGCAGGGTCGCCGCAACACGGAGCTTCGCGCCCAAGCGGCCGAGCTGCGTACCGAGGTGGAGACGATGACCAGCCAGCAGGTTGGCCTGCCGCAGTTCGGCGAACAGATCGCTGAAGCGGAATCCGACGCCAGCCTCACCCCGGTCTACGGCCCTGGCCTGCGGGTCACGTTGACCGACGCCCCCAACGACGTTCGCCCCGCCGGCGTCGACGACGACGCGCTGGTGGTGCACCAGCAGGACATCCAGGCCGTGGTCAACGCCCTGTGGGCCGGCGGCGCTGAGGCGATGAGCATCCAGGGCCAGCGCGTGGTCTCCACGACGGGCATCAAATGCGTCGGCAACACGGTGGTGCTCCACGGCGTCCCGTACGCCCCGCCGTACGTGATCGAGGCGATCGGCGATCGGGAGTCGCTGCAGCGCGGGCTGGACGAATCGAAGGCAATCACGATCTACCGGCAATACGTCGATGCTTATGGCCTGGGTTACGAGGTTGAGTGGCGTTCCGAGATCGACGTGCCGGGCTTCGACGGTTCGGTGGGGCTGAAGCACGCGGTCGCCGCGGGGTAGTCGCGACGGGAATGAGCAGCGCTGCCCACGAAGGAGCGGCGCTGACGAAGGGCTTCCGGCACAGCAAATGTGAGTGGTGGACGACGTCGACCCCCATCTCCACAGTCAGGCTGAACAAGGAAGACTGCGTGCTCCGTGAGCAGGATCCGCAAATCCGTGCCCATCTCCTGCTCAGGAGCGGGTCAGCGGCTGAGATCCGCTGTCACCAAGGGCGACATGCCCGCCGCCCGCGCCGGGGCGTCAGCGTCGCCGCAGTCTGACAGCCAGTTCGCGAGCATCTGGTACCCGCCCTCGGTCAGCACCGATTCGGGATGGAACTGAACCGCCTCCACGAGCTCGGTCCGATGCCGCACCGCCATGATGACGCCGGATTCCGTCCGCGCCGTCACCTCGAGCTCGTCCGGCACGCTGTCCTCGACGATCGCCAACGAGTGGTAGCGGGTCGTCGTGATCGGCGACGGCAGCCCACGGAACACACCCTGCGCCGCGTGGAACACCGGCGACGTCTTCCCGTGCACCAACTCGGGAGCGCGATCGACGACGCCCCCATACGCCACGCCCATCGCCTGCAGCCCCAAGCACACGCCGAACAGCGGCTTCACACCCGTCAGAGTTTTCACCACGTCGATGCACACTCCGGCCTCCTCGGGCGTGCCCGGGCCGGGCGACAGCAGCACGCCGTCGAACGGCTC
>DYZF01000274.1 GCA_020741375.1 Tessaracoccus flavescens | reverse complement strand
CTTCAACCAATCATCTGTAAGGTTGGTGCCACCACCCCGGAAAGGACCCTCACATGAACATCAACGAGCTCAACGGCACCTACGTCCTCGATCCCTCCCACACCACCTTCTCCTTCGTGACCCGCCACGCGATGGTCACCAAGGTCCGCGGCTCCTTCGAGGAGTTCGAGGGCCAGGCTGTCGTCGACGGCGCCAACCCCCAGAACACCACCCTCGACGTCACCATCAACGCCGGCTCGGTCAACACCCGCAACGCCGACCGCGACGGCCACATCCGCTCCGAGGACTTCTTCGACGTTGAGAACTACCCCACTTGGACCTTCAAGGGCACCGACTACGCCGTCAAGGGCGACGTTGTCGAAGTGACCGGCGACCTCACCATCAAGGACGTCACCAAGTCCGTCACCTTCCCGCTCGAGTTCCAGGGCGCCGCCAAGGATCCCTTCGGCAACACCCGCGTTGGCTTCGAGGGCTCCACCCAGATCAACCGCTCAGACTTCGGCCTCACCTGGAACGCCGCGCTCGAGACCGGCGGCTTCCTCGTGTCCGACAAGATCACCATCGAGCTTGAGATCTCTGCCATCCAGCAGGCCTGATCCTCTTACCTCAAACCAGCGCCTCAGCCGTCCCCGACGGTTGGGGCGCTGCCTTTTGTGCCACCCTTGAGGCGCGAAAGGACTCTATGGCGACACTCGATGCATCGGATGGCCGCTGGCCAGACGGGGCTATGACCGTAGCGTGCCGCGATGACGATTTCGTCGAGTGGCACCGAGGGTGTCGTCGCGCTGCCCTGTGGGCGGTCGACGCTGATCGCGACGACGTGCGCGCCGCCGTCGCGTCGGTGCGCAACCTCTACCGCGATCTGCTGCTTCCTCGTTACGAGCGGCAGCCGCACATCACCGTCGCCTTCCGTGGGCTCATCCCGGAGCCGCACTGTCATCCCGCGGACGCCTTCACCCCAGTGCGCCTCGACGGCGACCTCGAGGCTTTGCGTTCCGTGCGGTTGGCGCCGTTCGAGGTGGTCGTCGGCGGATGGGGCACCTTCCCGATGGTGCCGTATCTGTCAGTGTCGGGTCCTGAACTGCTTCGCCTGCAGCAGGCCTTGGTGACCGACCCCCGGTACACCCCGCACGTCACAGCCGGGCATTACCGAATCGCCACGTCCATCGCGGGCCTGTACGCCATAGCCCGCGATCTGAAGCTGCCGCCACCGGTGAGTTTCGCCGTCGAGCGGCTTGCATTGATGACGTACGACACCGCCGACATCGCTGGTCCGCTTCGCGTCGAAGGCACTCTCGATCTGGCGACGGGGGAGTGGGTCAGATCAGCGCCACCGCGACCAGAAACACCAGTTGGCTGATCTCGGCGATCGAGCCAAAGGTGTCGCCCGTGAGGCCGCCGAGCCGACGGCGCAAGTGCGCGGCCCACGCGGCCCCGGCCCCGAGCGCCGCTGCGGCGCCGCACAGGAAGCCGACGAGCCCAGCGAGGCCACCGACCAGCCATCCGCACCCGGCCGCGACCGCCGCCACCAGGCACACGTTGAGGGCCGCCGATCCACCCGATGTCACGCCCGTGAAGAGGGCGCCGAAACCCTGCCTGCGCGCCGACGCCTGAGGCACTGTGGCGACCACGATTGCCGCGCGTGCCACCATCGCGGCACAGGCGACGGCGCCCGCACCGGCGAGTGCACCCACGCTGGACAGCGCCGCCACGGAGGTCAGTAGCGCGAACAGGAGTGTGACGACGCCCATCGGGCCGATGTCGGAGCGGCGCATGATGGTGAGCGCTTCTTCGGCAGGCTTGCGCGAACCGAGGCCGTCGGCAGTGTCAGCCAAGCCGTCGAGATGCAGTGCGCCGGTGACGGCGGCCAGTAGGCCGAGCGCGAGCGCGGCGGCCAACAAGCCGGAGCCCGAGAGCCGTGCAGTCGCCCAGAACACACAACCCCCAGCCAGCCCCAGAATGAGCCCCATCCACGGCATCGCCGCCATGGAGCGACCAGCGACCTTCCGGTTGACGTCCAGAACGGGCGGCATCGGGATGATGGTGAACAGCCCGAAGGCCGCCATCAGCGCTCTCATGTCAGCCTCACTTCAACTTCAGTGGCAAGCCGGCGACCAGCAAGTACGCCTCGTCGCAGGCCGCAGCCAGCTGCATGTTCAGTCGCCCGAGTTCGTCGCGGTACAGCCGCCCCGACGACGTGGCCGGCACGACGCCGGAGCCCACCTCGTTGCTGACAATCAGCACCCGACGCGACGTCGCCGCGACCGCGTCAGCCAGCGTAGCGACGGCGCCCGCCAAGTCATCGCGCCATCCGTCCTTGTCGTCCCACGCACCCACCGAGTTCAACACGCGGTCGAGCCACAGGGCAGCGCAGTCGACTAGGACCGGGGCAGGGTCGTCGGAGGCGAGGACGGAGACGAGGTCGATGGTTTCCGTGGTGCGCCACGTGGCCGGACGTCGCTCCCGGTGGAGGGCGACGCGATGCTGCCACTCCGGGTCGTCGATCATCTCCGATGTGGCGACGTATTCGACGTCGACGGCGTCAGCCAGCTGTGCCTCGGCCCACGTCGACTTTCCCGAGCGGGCGCCGCCCAGCACCAGCGTCGTCGTCATCAGAGTCCTAGATCAGCGACGGCGCCCACCACGACGATGGCTGGCGGAGTGATCTCTGCGGCTGCCTGTGCGATGTCCTTCAAGGGGGCTGTGAGCGAGAACTGTTCGGGCGTGGTGCCGTCGGCGACCACTGCGGCCGGGGTGTCCGGTGCGAGCCCCTGTGCCATGAGTTCCGTGGCGATGGCCGGCAGGTTCTGAACGCCCATGAGGATGACGATGGTCAGGTTGGACGCAGCCAGTGCGCCCCAGTTCACGTCGCTGCGCGGGTCGCCCGGGGGCACGTGGCCCGAGACGACGATGAAGCCTTGCGTCACTCCCCGGTGCGTCACCGGGATGCCGGCGAGGGCCGGCACAGAGACCGCCGAGGTGACGCCGGGGATCACGCGGGCAGGCACTCCCGCCTCGCGGCACGCAATCATCTCTTCGCCGCCGCGGCCGAAGACATAGTTGTCGCCGCCCTTCAGACGCACCACGCGCAGTCCTTGCTGGGCGCGGTCGATGAGGATGCGGTTGATCTCCTCCTGCGGGGTGAAGGCGCCGCGAGGAATCTTGCCGACGTTGATGATCTCGGCGTCGGGACGCGTTTCCTTGAGGCAGTCGAGCGCGCCGAGTCGGTCGTGAACCACGACATCCGCCGCTCGAATCGCCTCCAACCCTGCCACCGTCATGAGGCCCGGATCACCGGGGCCTCCACCTACCAAGACGACGCTGCCAGGGGAAAAGCTCTGCATGACGACCAAGCCTAGCCCTCGGGGTTTCCTGCATACTGGTGGGCATGCATGACTCTACGGAGGGTTCTAAACGCCTGACTCACAGTGAGCAGGTCCGATGACCCCAATCGTCTCCCTGCTCGTCGGCGTCCTCGTCGTTCTGATCATTACCGCCGCCACGGGATACTTCGTGGCCCAAGAATTCGCCTACGTTGCCGTTGATCGGTCGCAGCTCAAGAGCCGTGCCGCAGCGGGCGACGTTCGCGCCCAGAACACCCTCGACATCACGCGACGCACGTCGTTCATGCTGTCGGGCGCCCAACTGGGCATCACCGTCACCGGCCTGCTCGTGGGTTACGTCGCCGAACCGCTGATTGGCCAGGCGTTCGCCAGTCTGGTCACCGGCGGTGCAGCCACGGCGCTGTCGATCGCCATCGGCGGCATCGTTGCCATCGCGTTCTCCACGCTGGTGCAGATGCTGCTCGGCGAGCTGTTCCCCAAGAACTACGCCATCGCCCGCTCGGCGCCGGTCGCCGACGCGCTGACGCCGTCGACGAAGCTCTACCTGATGATCTTTGGGCCGCTGATCTGGGTGTTCGATAAGGCGGCCGAACTGCTGCTGCGGGCCTTCAAGATCGAGCCGGTGCACGACGTGGAGGACGCGGCCTCGGCCACAGACCTTGAGCGCGTCGTCCAAGCGTCCCGTGAGAGCGGCACGCTCGATCCCGGACTGGCCGCCGTCATCGACCGCATCATCGACTTCCCCCGCCGCGACGTCGAGCACGCCATGCTGCCGCAGGTGCGCGTCGACGTCGTCCGCGACACCGATTCCATCGCTCATGTCCGCGAGGAGATGGCCACGGGCCACACGCGCTACCCGGTTGTCGATGAGGAGCAAAACGTGGTGGGCGTCGTCCACCTCGTTGATGTGCTCGGTGCTAGGGATCTCGGTGCGCCGGTCACGACGATCGCCCGCGAACCCTTCTGGATCAGCGCCTTCACGCCGCTGCCCGATGCGCAGGACGCGCTGCGTGCCGCCGGCGAGGAGCTGGCGTGCGTCGTCGGCGAATACGGGGGCTTCACCGGCATCGTCACGCTCGAGGATCTGGCCGAGGAGATCATCGGTGAGCTGACCGACGAGCACGACCCCGAGGATCCCGACTACCTGCCACAAACCGACGACGGCGTCTGGGTTATGCCCGGCGACGTGCACGTCGACGAGGTAGAGCGCGCCATCGGCCTCAAGCTCCCCACCGGCGACTTCGAAACCGTCTCCGGCCTCATCATCTCTACGCTCGGCGACCTGCCGGAGGAGGACGCCGTCGTGGACCTGGTCCTCGAACCCAATGCCGCGCAGCTTGCGCTCGACGAGGACGCCCCGTCGCGTCTCGTCCGCATCGAGGTGCTCGCGCTGGAACGCCACGTGCCCGCCCGGGTACGCATCAGCCTGGGGGAGGACGCATGATTCTCCTCGAAGGGATGAGCGGCTGGGCCGTCACGGCCTGGACCGTTGCCATCATCGCGCTCAGTGCCTTCTTCGTGGCCGCTGAGTTCGCCCTCATGGCCGCCAAGACCCACCGTCTTGAGGAGCGCGCCACCACCATGGCCGGCCGCGCCGCCCTCAAGAACGCCAACGAGCTGACGCTCCTGCTCGCTGGCTCGCAGCTCGGCATCACCGTCTGCACGCTGGCACTTGGCGCCATCACCAAGCCCGCCGTCCACCACGCCCTGATGCCGCCACTGGAATCGCTTGGCCTGCCGACGGCGGTCGCGGACGTGGCCTCGTTCATCCTCGCGCTCATCATCGTCACCTTCCTCCACTTGGTGATCGGTGAAATGGCTCCGAAGTCATGGGCCATCGCCCACCCCGAGGACTCCTCGGTGTTGCTGGCGGTGCCGATGCGCGCGTTCATGTTCGTTGCCCGCCCCATCCTGAAGGCGATGAATAATGCGGCCAACTGGCTGGTCAAGAAAGCAGGGGCCACGCCCATCGTGGGCCTGTCGAACAGCCAGGACGCCGCCGGCCTGCGCCAGCTCGTGGAGCACTCCGCCCAGGTGGGTGCACTGGACCTGCGATACCGCGATTCGCTCACCTCGGTGCTCACGCTGCGCGACCAGAAGCTGCGCAGCCTGCTGCCCGAGGAGCAGGATCTGGCCGCCGTGGGCCCCGACGGCACGCTGGCCGAGGTACAGGCCGTCACCCTCGAACACGGGCACATGCGAGTGCTTGTGCGTGACGGCGGCACCACGCTCGGCGTCGTCCACGTCCGTGACACCTTCGCCGAGCCTGATCTCAACCGCAAGGCCATGGATCTGGCCCGCCCGCCCGTCATCCTCTCCGCCGACATGGGACTGGCCGCGGCGCTCACCGAGCTCCGCACGGCCCGCACCCAGATTGCCGTGGTGGCCGACGAGGGTCGCGAGATCGGCGTCGTGACGTTGGCTGACGTGTTGCCCGGTCTCATGCCGTCGCAGATCGTCGAGGGGGCGTGAGCGAGGAGTTCGACCCGACGGCGACCACCGTCGGGGTCGGCCCCCACCCGGAGCCGTGGCCCGACGATCCGCGCTACGACCGTGAGCTGCTCGCCGACGGCGATCGCCGCAACGTCATCGACCGCTACCGCTACTGGACGATGGACGCAATCGTCGCCGACCTGGATCGCAGCCGCGTGCCGTTGCACGTCGCCATCCAGAACTGGGAGCACGATTTCAACATCGGCTCGATGGTGCGCACCGCCAACGCGTTCAACGTCGCCGCGGTGCACATCGTCGGGAAGCGACGGTGGAACCGCCGCGGCGCCATGGTCACCGACCGCTACCTCCACGTCCACCACCACGAGGACGAGGCGGCACTGTTCGCTTACCTCGCGGCGCAGGGCGTGACCCCGGTGGGCGTCGACAACCTCGAGGGTTCCGTCCCGCTGGAGACGGCGCAGCTGCCTGAGCGGTGCTGCCTCATCTTCGGTTCGGAGGGCCCGGGACTGACCGACGCGATGGTCGCGGGCTGCGAGCGGCTGGTCGCCATCACCCAGCGCGGTTCCACCCGCTCGATGAACGCGGGCGCCGCCGCAGCGATCGCCATGTACCACTGGTCCCTTCAGCACGCGTGAGGCGGCCCCGGCGCTAGAGTGACGCCCATGCCAGAGCGATTTGCTGCCGGACTAACGCCGCTGCCCACAGCCGCACGGGTCACACGGGCACGCGGGGCACTGCGATGGCGGATCATCTCTACCTTCATCTCTGCCGCCATCTTCGGCGCCTTCTGGTGGTTCTTCGGCCGTGAGATGAGCCAAGGCTGGCTCATCGGCATCGGGATCCTGTGGCTCGCCTCGACGGTGTTCTGGCTCGTCGTGTCCATCGTTGGTTTGAGCAACGCCAAGCGCGACCTCGGACGCATCCCCGAGGGCGTGGCGTTCTACCTGGACAACACGGGCGTCGAGTTCGCGTGGCCCACTCAGGCGGCCGTGGCGTGGGATGACGTCTCCGCATTGAAGCTCATCGGCCGCAGCGTCGGTAGCCGCGGACCGGACGTCGGTCTGTTCTCCCAGGGCAAGGAGGTGGCCCGGGTTCCGCTCTCGTTCCTCGACGCCACCGCCGAGGTGATCGATTCGGCGGCCCGCGCCTACTCGCTGGGGAAGGCCTCTCTCGACGTTTCCGCGCTCAACCGCGTCGTCTGATCCCTGCCCCTCCTCGTTGTCGCTCGGGGGATAGCGATAGGGTGACCAATAGGACTTCCACGTTTCCTATCATCAGTGAAGGGGCACCCATGCCAATCGCAACTCCCGAGGTCTACGCCGAGATGCTCGACCGGGCCAAGGCGAACAAGTTCGCTTACCCGGCTATCAACATCACGTCCTCGCAGACCGTGACCGCGGCCATCCAGGGATTCGCTGAGGCCGGCTCTGACGGCATCATCCAGGTTTCCACCGGCGGCGCCGAGTACGCCTCCGGCTCCACCATCAAGGACAAGGTCACCGGCGCCGTTGCGCTGGCGGCCTACGCCCAGGAAGTGGCCAAGAACTACCCCGTGCAGATCGCTCTGCACACGGACCACTGCCCCAAGGATAAGCTCGATTCCTTCGTGCGTCCGCTGATCGCCATTTCGCAGGAGCGCGTCAACCGCGGCGAGCTGCCGCTGTTCCAGTCGCACATGTGGGACGGCTCCGCGGTTCCCATGGAGGAGAACCTGCAGATCGCTGACGAGCTGCTCGCGCTCACCGCTGCCGCCAAGATGATCCTCGAGATCGAGGTCGGCATCGTCGGTGGCGAAGAGGACGGCGTCTCCGCCGAAATCAACGACAAGCTCTACACCACCGTCGAAGACGGCCTGCGCACCATCGAGGTCCTCGGCCTCGGCGAGAAGGGCCGCTACATGACGGCTCTCACCTTTGGCAACGTGCACGGCGTGTACAAGCCGGGTGCCGTGAAGCTGCGTCCCGAGGTGCTCAAGGAGATCCAGGATGCCGTCGGCCAGAAGTACGGCAAGGAGAAGCCGTTCGATCTCGTCTTCCACGGCGGCTCCGGCTCCACCGCCCAGGAGATCTCCGACGCGGTTGACCACGGCGTCGTGAAGATG
>DYZF01000273.1 GCA_020741375.1 Tessaracoccus flavescens | reverse complement strand
GTCGCCCGACACCGGGCACTTCTTCACCCGCCTCGAGGTCGACGGCGCTTCTCGCGGAGCGCTAACGGAGGCCATTGCTGTCGCGACCGCGGGTTTCGACGCGACGTTCACCGTCGACGACGTGGCCCGGCCCACGCGCACCCTGATTCTGGCGTCGAAGGCCGGACACTGCCTCAACGACCTGTTGTTCCGCTGGCGCGGTGGCGACCTGCCCATCGACGTCGTGGGCATCATGGCCAACCACGCCGTCCTCGCGCCGATGGCCGCGTTCTATGACGTGCCCTTCAAGCACCGCTTCGTCACCGCCGAGACCAAGGCGGATTTCGAGGAGGAGATCAAGAAGGCGGTGGTGGAGCAGGACATCGAGCTTGTGGTGCTGGCCCGCTACATGCAGATCCTGAGCCCCGAACTGTGCGAGTTCCTGGCCGGTAAGGCGATCAACATCCACCACTCCTTCCTGCCGGGCTTCAAGGGGGCCAATCCCTACCGTCAGGCGCACACCCGCGGCGTCAAGCTCATCGGCGCCACCGCCCACTTCGTCACCAGCGACCTCGACGAGGGTCCGATCATCGAGCAGAACGTCGTGCGCGTCGATCACTCCATGAGCGTGTCGAAGCTGGTGCGCAAGGGCCAGGCCCAGGAGTCCCAGACGCTGGCAGAAGCAGTGCGCCTGTTCGCCGAGCGCCGGGTGCTGGCCGACGGTGACCGCACCGTGATCTTCCGATGACAGGGGCGCCTTGCTAGCCGATGTTGCGCTGATCTTCGTCTTCATCTTGATCGGTGGCACCTTCGCCGCCGCCGAGATGGCGCTGGTCACGCTGCGCGAAAGCCAGGTCCGCACGCTGGCCGCCAAGGGCAAGCGTGGGCGGGCGATCGAGCGGCTCACAGCCAACCCCAACCTGTTCCTCTCGTCGGTTCAGATCGGCGTCACGCTGTCGGGCATGTTGTCGGCGGCCTTCGGTGGCGCGACGCTCTCCGACGAGTTCGTCCCCGTCCTGATGGGGCTTGGCCTGCCGCAGAACGTCGCCTCTGTCGTCGCGCTCGTGGTGATCACGGCGATCATTTCCTATTTCTCCATCGTCATCGGCGAACTGACCGCCAAGCGCCTGGCGATGCAGCGCGCAGAGGCCTTCTCCCTGGGCCTCGCCCCGTTGGTGTCCGGCATCGCGACGCTGGCCCGCCCCATCATCTGGTTCCTCGACCTCTCCACCAACGCGCTCGTCAAGTTGCTCGGTGGCGACCCGAGCCAAGCCCGCGACGAGGTAACCGACGAGGAACTGCGCGCCATGGTGGTGGCGTCGTCGACGCTTGGCCAAGAGGAGCGCAGGATCGTCGACGAAGTCTTCGACGCTGGCGAGCGCACTCTGCGCGAGGTCATGGTGCCGCGCACGGAGGTGGATTTCCTCGCCGCCGAGATGCCGATCAGCCTCGCCTACCGCGAGGTGCGCGGGGCGCCGCACTCCCGCTACCCGGTCACAGACGGCTCCACCGACCGCATTGTAGGCTTCATTCACGTCCGCGACCTCATGGACGTGGAGGGCGCCGCCCGCGAGGGCGCCGTCCGATCGCTGACCCGCGACGTGCTGTTCCTACCGGAAACCGTCAAGATCCTGCGCGCCCTCACCCAGATGCGCGCGGCCCGCTCCCACCTCGCGATCGTCCGCGACGAGTATGGCGGCACCAGCGGCATCGTCACGCTCGAGGATCTGATGGAGGAACTCATCGGCGACATCACCGACGAATACGACGTCGCCGACGACGACCACCCGCGCCAGGTGGACGAGGTCGAGGGCCTCACCACCATCGAGGAGTTCGCCGAACTCACCGGGCACGTCATCCCCGAGGGTCCCTATGACACGGTGGCCGGCTACTTCATGGCCATCTCGGGCACGCTGCCGCACGTCGGCCAGCAGGTCACGGTGCTGCTCGCCCCCGAGAAGCTGGAGGACGCCCAGCCCGCGACGTTCACGCTCGAGGTGACGGCGCTGGACGGTCGCCGAGCCGCATGGTTCTCGCTGGCCAAGGAGCCCGCGGTGACGGGTGCGGAGGAGGTGTCTGCGGATGCCCGATGATGGCATGCGGCTCCTGACCGGCCCCGACGTTGAGCCTTTGCTGCGCGCCGCCGTCGAACACCAGGGCGGGACGCTGAAATCGTGGTCGCTCGATCACGTCGATGCGGCGCCCGAGCATTCGACGACCGCCACGTACGTGGCGTCGGTGCAGTGGCCCCACGGCGAACGCTCCGAGTTGTTGGGCGTCAGCGCGCGCACCGGTGAGCTGTCGGCGTCGGACGCGCGGGCGGAGATCTTCGACGACGGCAACCGCAAGGTGGCGGTGTGGTTGTACCCCCACGACCCCGATCTCGCCGGGTTACCCACGGCCGCCTACCCGGAGCGCATGGCAGAGACCCTCAACGCCGGGGGAGTGCTGCCGCGCCCGGTCAGCGCGTCAGACCTGACGCTCACCATGATCGGCTACCGCCCGCGTCGCCGAGCCGTCGTCAAGGTGGTGGTCGACGACCCGCGCGAAGTCTTCTTCGTGAAGGTGTTGCGCGAGCGCCTCTTCGCCGACGTCCACGGCAAGCACACCATGCTCCGCGAGGCTGGCGTGCCAGCCCCTGAGGTGGCGTTGGCCACCAACGATCACCTCTTGGTGCTGCGTGAACTGCCGGGCATCGGCATGGCCAAGGCGCTGTTCGAGCCCGGGGATCCGTGCACTCCGGAGGAGCTGATCGAGGTCCTCGATTCGATGCCGCAGGCCGTCACGACGCTGGAACGACGCCCGCCGTGGGCGGACGCCGTCGGCCACTACGCGAAGATGGTGGCGGCCACCATGCCGGAGCTCGACGAGGAGTTGGGCTGGATGGCTGAGCAGATCACCGCTGGGTTGGCGCGCTACCCGGCCGGTAACGAGCCCACCCACGGCGATTTCCATGAGGGCCAGCTGCGCACGAGCGGTGGCCGCCTCGTCGGTGTCCTCGACGTCGACACCATCGGCCCTGGTCGTCGCGCCGACGATCTGGCGTGCTTGATCGGGCATCTGTCCACGATCCAACGGATGAACCAGGCCCAGGAAGCCAAGGTGCGCGAGCTGCTGAGCCGTTGGGTTCCCGTGTTCGACAAGCGGGTCGACCCGGTTGAGCTGCGCCTGCGAGCGGCAGCCGTCGTCATCTCCTTGGCCACCGGACCGTACCGGGGGCAGGAGCCGAACTGGCAGGTGCAGACCCGGCAGATGGTGCGATCCGCCGGCGCATTGGTGCGTCAGGTGGTCCGTTAGTTCCCTAGCCAGCGGGCAGCAGAGATTGTTGCAGCTCGGTAACGAAAGGGCTGCCAAGATGCGCCTTCAGGGGGCCGAGGGGTACGCTCGATTGAGCCAAATTCTGTCTAGGAGGAACCTTCGTGAAGAAGTCCCTGTTGAGCCTCATGTCGCTGTCCGCGGCTGCCGCTCTCGCTCTGTCCGGCTGTGCGCAGCCCCCGAGCGCCACCAACACCGCCGGTGGAACTACCAGCGCCGCCGCTGGCACCGAGTCCACCCCGGCCACCACCGAGTCCAGCGCCGCCGCCACTGAGTCGGCTCCTGCTGGTGCTGCCAACTACAAGGCCTGCATGGTCTCCGACGCCGGCGGCTTCGACGACAAGTCGTTCAACGAGACCGCCCACAACGGCATGATGCGCGCCGCTGAAGAGCTCGGCATCAAGACCAACCAGATCGAGTCGAATGCTGAGGGCGAGTACGCCGGCAATGTTCAGTCGATGGTCGACGACGGCTGCAACATGGTCATCACCGTCGGCTTCGCGCTGGCCACGGCCACCGAGGCCGCTGCCAAGCAGAACCCCGACGTGAAGTTCACCATCGTTGACTTCGGCTCCTTCGAGGGCGTCGACAACGCCAAGGGCCTGCTGTTCAACGCTGCCCAGCCCGCGTTCCTCGCCGGCTACGCTGCAGCTGCGATGACCCAGACCGGCACCGTTGGCACCTTTGGTGGCGCCAACTACCCCACCGTCTCCATCTTCATGGACGGCTTCGCGGAGGGCGTTAAGCACCACAACACCGTCAAGGGCACCGACGTCAAGGGCACCGACGTCAAGGTCATCGGCTGGGACGAGGCTGCTCAGGACGGTCAGTTCATCGGCGGCAACAACCCGTTCGGTGACATCCCCGGTGGCAAGAACACCGCGAACACCCTGATCGCTCAGGGCGCCGACATCATCCTGCCCGTGGCCGGCCCCGCCGGTGCCGGTGCGCTGCAGGCTGCCCAGGAGTCTGGAGGCAAGGTGAACGCCATCTGGGTTGACGCCGACGGTTACGTCTCGATGCCCGACTACAAGGCCAGCATCATCACCTCGGTGCAGAAGGCCATGGATGTCGCCGTGTTCGAGGCCATCAAGGCCGACATCGACGGCGGCTTCTCGTCCGACCCGTACGTCGGCACCCTGGAAAACGGTGGCGTTCAGCTGGCTCCGTTCCACGACTTCGAGTCGAAGCTCCCCGAGGGCCTCGTCGCTGAGCTGGATCAGGTCAAGGCCGACATCATCTCCGGTGCGATCACCATCGCGTCGCCCAGCCAGCCCAAGTGACCCTTGGCTGCTGATCGCGATTAGCGACTAGTCACTGTAGGGGAGGGGCGCTTCGGCGCCTCTCCCTTACTCATCCCCGCGCACTGGCAGTGAGGCCGCTACGCTAATCTCCCAAGCCAACGACGGCGCAACGAAGGGAATCAGTCGACGTGACGACTCAAGCCCCCGTGCTCTCCCTCCAGGGAATCACGAAGAGATTCGGCTCGCTCACCGCGAACGACTCGATCAGCATCGATGTGGTCCCTGGTCGGATTCACTGCTTGCTGGGCGAGAACGGCGCCGGTAAGTCCACCCTGATGAACATCCTGTTCGGGCTGCTCGAGCCCGACGAGGGGCGCATCATGCTGGGCGACGAGGTGCTGAAAGTCTCCAACCCCAAGGAAGCAACCGCAGCCGGCATCGGCATGGTGCACCAGCACTTCATGCTCATCCCCGTGTTCACCGTCGCCGAGAACATGGTGCTCGGCTACGAGCCGGGCAAGGGCGGCCTCCTCGACATCAGGGCGGCCCGCGAGAAGGTGCGCGAGCTGAGCGCCCGCTACAAGCTCGATGTGGATCCGGACGCCCTCGTCGAGGACCTCCCCGTCGGTATCCAGCAGCGCGTCGAGATCCTCAAGGCCCTCGCCAACGACGCCACCTACCTGATCTTCGACGAGCCCACCGCCGTGCTCACGCCGCAGGAGATCGACGAGCTCATGGTGGTCATGAAGGCGCTGCGCGACGAAGGCCGCGCGATCGTGTTCATCACCCACAAGCTCCGCGAGGTCCGCGAGGTGGCCGACGACATCACCGTCATCCGCAGGGGCAAGGTGGTTGGCAAGGCCAACCCGGAGGATTCCGAGGGCGAGATGGCCGCCATGATGGTGGGCCGCGCCGTCAACCTGTCGGTGGCCAAGGAGCCGCCGAACCTCGGCGAGGACCGCCTCGTCATCGACGACCTCACCGTCACCAGCCCCAACGGTCAGATCGCCGTCGATCACCTGTCGCTCACCGTGCGCGGCGGCGAGATCGTCTGCGTCGCCGGCGTGCAGGGCAACGGCCAGACCGAACTCGCGGAAACCCTGCTCGGCACCATGACGCCGCTCAGCGGATCCGCGATTCTCGACGGCGTCGAAATTTCCCGGGCGAAGCCGGCCAAGACCATCGCGGCAGGCCTCGGCTTCGTTCCGGAGGACCGGCACCGCGACGGCTTCGTCGGCGAATTCTCCATTGCCGAGAACCTTGTGCTCAACAACCTGGACGAGTACAGCCGCTTCGGCTCGCTGGACCTCAAGCGGATCGCCGACAACGCCATCGCGCGCATCGAGGAGTTCGACATCCGCGCCGGATCACACACCCAGCCGGTGCGTTCGCTGTCCGGCGGCAACCAGCAGAAGGTGGTGCTCGCGCGCGAGCTATCGCGCCCGCTGTCGCTGCTGTTGGCCAGCCAGCCCACCCGCGGCGTCGACGTCGGCGCCATCGAGTTCCTGCACAAGCGCATCGTGGAGGAGCGCGACCGCGGCACCGCCGTCCTGATCGTGTCCACGGAACTCGAAGAGGTCGAGACGCTCGCAGACCGGATTGCCGTCATGTACCGCGGCAAGATTGTCGGCATCGTCGACCCAGACACCCCCCGTGATGTCCTCGGCCTGATGATGGCCGGCATCCCCTACGACGACGCGGTTGCTGCCGCTGAGGAGGCACGAGCATGAGCGTCGACGCCAAGGTGAAAGCGCCGCGCCCCGCATGGGTGCAGTCCACCATCATCACCATCGCCTCACTGATCCTCGCGTTCATCGTGGGCGCCATCGTGATGGTGGCCTCCGACGCAGAGGTTGCCGGCAAGTGGGCCTATTTCTTCGCCCAGCCCGGTGATGCGCTCAGCGCCTCGTGGGACAAGATTGCCAGCACTTTCTACGCCATGTGGGTGGGCTCGATGGGCTCGTGGGTGGCCATCACCAACACGACGGCCGAAGCCGCCCCCCTGATCGCCGCCGGCCTCGGCGTCGCCGTCGCCTTCCGCGCCGGCCTGTTCAACATCGGTGGCCAGGGCCAGGCGATGCTGGGTGCCTTGACGGCCGCCTACATCGGCTTCACGCTCAAGGGGCTGCCGATCTTCCTGCACCTGCCGCTCGCGATCCTCGTCGGCGTCATCGCCGGCGGCATCTGGGGCGGCATCGTCGGCCTGCTGAAGGCACGCACCGGCGCACACGAGGTCATCTTGACCATCATGATGAACTACATCGCGGGCAGCCTGCTGGCGTACCTGATGATGCAGACCGCGTTCCAAACCCCGGGCCGAACCGACCCGATCTCGCCGGTGCTCGAATGGACGGCCACCATGCCGCGCCTCGACGGCACCCGGCTCCACCTCGGCTTCTTCCTGGCCATCCTCGCCGCCGTCGGCGTGTGGTGGCTGCTGGAGCGCACCAAGTTCGGCGTGCACCTCAAGGCTGTGGGTCTCAACCCCAACGCCGCCGCGACAGCCGGTGCCAGCGTGCCCAACGTCACCCTGCTGACCATGGCTCTCGCCGGTGGCCTCGCCGGCCTCGGCGGCGTCATCACGGTGACCGCGCCGGACCTGCTCACCGGTAGCCCGCCGCAGATGACCGGAACGATCATCGGCACGCTGGGCTTCGACGCCATCACCGTGGCGCTGCTCGGCCGCTCACGCCCGCTCGGTGTCGTGTTCGCCGGCCTGCTGTTCGGCGCCCTCAAGGCGTCGCGCCGCACCATGGTGGTCATGGCCGGCACCCCGGACAAGCTGACCGACCTCATCCAGGCACTCATCGTGCTGTTCGTCGCGGCCCCCGCGTTCGTCGCATGGTTACTGCCGTTCCTGCGAGAACGAAAAGTGAAGAAGCACGAAGTTCAGAGCGCGAAGGTGGCCGCAGCATGAGCATCACCCCAGTCACCGCCTCCGCCGCGCTGATCAACGAGCGCGTCGAATCGCCCCAGACGAAGGCCCAGCGCCTCTCCGTCGGCGTCCTCGTCACGATCCTCGGCGCAATCTTGTTGTTCATGGCCTTCACAGTCAACAAGTCCGGCAGGATCGCGCTCTCCGACGCTCTCGCCGACGTCCAGCTGCCCACCATCGAGCTCCCCGGCATGCCCACGGTGCTCCTGTGCTCGCTGGTCGTCCTCGGCGCCGGCATCGGTTACCTCACCGGCAAGATCAACGGTCGCGCTCGCACCGTGCTGGCGGTCGCGGCCGGGCTCGGCATCCTGGTCGGCTTCCTCGTCTGGGCCGCCGCCAGCTCGACGCTGCCGTTCACCCTCACCAGCCAGCTCAACCTCACCCTTGAATACGCCACGCCGCTGTTCTTCGGTGTGCTGGGCGGCGTGCTGGCCGAGCGGGCCGGCGTCGTCAACATCGCCATCGAGGGCATGTTCCTCACCGCCGCGTTCACGGCGTCGCTGACCTACTCCGTGACGAATTCCTTCGTCGCGGCCCTGATCGCCGCGGCCATCGCCGGCCTCCTAATGGCGGCCGTGCTGGCGCTGTTCACGCTGCGCTACCTCGTCGATCACGTCATCATCGGTGTGGTCATCAACCTGCTGGCCACGGGCCTGACTGGGTTCATCTTCCAGCAGCTGGTGGCCAAGGACGTGAGCACCTACGGCTCGGTGACCCCGATGCTGCCGCTGCGGATCCCGGTGCTTGAATCGATCCCGTTCCTCGGCCCGATCCTGTTCTCGCTCCGGCCGCTGACGTACATGGCGTTCATTGCCATCCCGCTGGTGTGGTTCCTGTTGTTCCGCACCAAGTGGGGTCTGCGCGTCCGCTCCGTCGGCGAGCACCCGCACGCGGCGGACACCGTCGGCATCAACGTGGTGTGGACGAAGGCATCGGCCGTGCTGCTCGGCGGCCTGTTCGCCGGCCTCGGCGGCTCCTACTTCACCATCGGCTCCGTGGGTGCGTTCCAGGACAACAACCCCACCGCCGGCTACGGCTTCATCGCCCTAGCCGCCGTCATCATGGGCCGCTGGCACCCCGTGCTCGGCGCGCTGGTGGCGCTGTTCTTCGGCTTCTGCCGCGCCCTCGCGCAAACGACGAAGCTCATGGCGCTGCCGATCCCCGGCGACTTCATCGAGATGCTGCCGTACCTCGCCACGATCATCGCCGTGGCCGGCCTCGTCGGACGCGTTCGGGCGCCTGCGGCCGACGGCGCGCACTTCGTGAAGACGCACTGATGAGCGTCGATTGGGAGTCGTTGCGCGACGCCGCGGTGAAGGCCGCGGCGCTCGCGTACGCCCCCTACTCGA
>DYZF01000272.1 GCA_020741375.1 Tessaracoccus flavescens | reverse complement strand
GGCCCCCGCCATCCGCTCGCGCTACCCGTGGTACGTGAAGTTCTGGGGCGGCCACCAGGGCGCCCGCTCGCTGCACTTCATCGCCATGGTGTTGATGAGCGGCTTCATCGTCATGCACGTCGGCCTGGTGTTCATCGTCCACCGCGAGCACAACTTGGTGCACATGGTCTTCGGCGACGTCGACACCGCCCGCTACGCACAGGCGTTCGTCATCATCGTCGCGACGGTGGTCGCGGTTGTGCTGTTCTGGATCGCCCTCAGCTACTGGACGCTGGCAGACCGTCCGCGCGCGCACCGCTTC
The DNA here is from genome assembly GCA_020741375.1 of Tessaracoccus flavescens. Classification (GTDB taxonomy): domain Bacteria; phylum Actinomycetota; class Actinomycetes; order Propionibacteriales; family Propionibacteriaceae; genus Arachnia; species Arachnia flavescens_A. The sequence goes on along the minus strand of DYZF01000272.1, from coordinate 3,473 downwards.
CTGGTGGGCTTCACCGAGATCGGCAGGAAGATCTTCCTCAACTGGATGCGTCCCCGCAACCAGAAGCAGACCACCTACACCGACGAGGACATCTCCGAGTTCCACTGGACCAACGGCCTGCCGCCGACGGAGGACGAGTCGAAGCAGTGGATCGACTGGCGCGACAGCGGCTGGGAAGGCTACGAGATCGTCGTCGCCGACGACATCTCCGGCACCCAGAAGGTGATCAACCTCGACGAGCTGCGCTCCCTCCCGCAGGCGTCGTACATCGCCACCCACACCTGCATGCAGGGCTGGTCGGCGACGTCGCGCTGGACCGGTGCCCGCATCGAAGACGTGTTGTCGCTGCTGGGCCCCAAGCCCGACGGCGCCAACTACGTGTTGATCGATTCTTACGGCCTGGCGCAGAAGATGATCGACGACCGCCCGCGCGAGCCGTTCTACGCCGTCGTCGACCTCGACACCCTGCGTGAGGAGGACACGATTCTGGCCTACGAGCGCAACGGGGAGCCGATTCCGAACTATCTGGGTGCCCCCGTGCGAGCTAGGGTTGAATCCAACCACGGGTACAAGGCGGTCAAGTGGGTCAAGTCGGTGCGTTGGATCGCCGATTACAAGACCTACGGCGATGGCCGCGGCGGTACCCGAGAAGACTCGGCCCTCCAGGCCCTCAACGGACGGATCTAAATGAGCGAGATTGTGAGCAGCAAGTTTCAGGTCACCGGGCTGAACGGCCCCTACGACGTGAAGCGAGCCCTACAAGGCCTGTACGACGTGTTCGCCGAGCAGGGCATGGGGCAGGCCACATTCGAGATCACTGAGGGGCAGGAAGCTGCCGACCTGTTCGTCAAGCACAAGGCCGACGTCACGCCGGATCGTGAGGTCATCCGCAAGGCCTTGGCAGACGCCGGAGCGTTCGTCCTGCTCGACTGACGGGCTCCTTCGGGACTCAACCACAGGGTCCGCTCGCCGCAAGGCGGGCGGACCCTTTCTTGGTCTGGGCTCGGACCGTGCGCCCGCCGAGTGATGGGGATGGCAGATTTTAAGGAGTGCCGAGGGAGCACGTGGGTGGGGGCGCGGTGTCGTGAGGTGGGGAGCGTCGAGGATTACTCTGCAGTCGAAGGAGTGCGCCGCACCGTCGCGACGAGGAAAACCACGGCCCCTGCCGCGACCCAGATCCCCAATGCCACGAACTCGAGCGTGCCCAGCTGCCCGGGCGACTCAGGCGTCAACAGGAGGCCCAAGAAGCCGAGCGCCGCCAGAGCGCCGACCGCAGAGAGCGCCTTCGCTCGGCCCTTCTCCGCCACTCCAACCGAGATGGCGCACGTGTACAAATACGCCACCGCAGTCAGTGCGGAGCACATGTTGACGATGTAGTTCACCACTTCGCGCCCGGCCCACGGCGCCACGAGGCTGATCGCCAACACGAACCAGACGGCCGCGTGGAACACGCCTGCGTCGTTGCGTCGCTCGAACACCGCTGGCAGGAACCGATGCCGCGACAGCGATGCGATCAGTTTCGACGATGCCAGCGTGAACGCGTTGATGCCGCCCAACACCGCCCCCGCGAGCGCCACGGTCAGCGCCCCCAGCCCCACCGGCCCGAGCACCGCCTGAACCGCGGCGCCCGTCGGCCAATCCACGCCGTCGACTTCGCTGGGCGAGAAGATCAAACCCGTCATGGTGTTGAGGGTTGCGTACAACAGGGCGCCGACGATGATGCCGACGACGGCGAGCCGCGTTGCACGGGCTGGTTCGAAGCCGAGGTCGCGGCTGACCTGTGGGATCACGTCGAACCCCACGAACAGGAACGGGACGATGGCCACCACGCTCGCGATCCGCGGCCACGAGACGGCCCATCCGGCGACGTAGGTGGCGGTGAAGGGCTCCAGGTTCACCAGGATCAGCATCAGCACGAACAACGCGACCACGTTGCCGACGAGCGCCAGCACCAGCAGGTTCTGGATGCGCGCGCTGCCGCGGAGCCCGCGGATGTTCAGCCACGCGAAGACGATCATGATGGCGCTGGCGATGACGATGTCGGACACGTAGACGGGGTAGCCCGCCACCGAGTAGAGGTAGCCGACGGAGACGGCGTCGCCGAAGATCCGCTTCAGCACCAGCACGAAGGCGGTGCCGTTGAGCCCGACCAAGCTGATGTAGGCAAGCAGGAGCGACCAGCCGACGATGAACCCGTGTGTCCGTCCGAGGTGCCGGTGGGCGTAGCCGAACTCGCCGCCCTCGTCGGGATGGTGCTCCAGCATGACGTGGTAGCCGGCTTGGATGAACACGACGGCGAGTGCGCCGATGCCGAGCCCGATGGCTGTGTCGATGACCCCCGAGTTCTGGAGAAAGCGGGTGCCGGGAAGGGTGAACGAGCCCCAGCCGATGATCGACCCGACGACGAGCGCGATCACATCGATTCGGCGGAGGCGGTGCATCACCTGACCGGTTGCGTGCGCTCGGCGCGGTCGTGGGGGCGCAGGTAGCAGGCCCAGTAGTACACGCCGACGAGGATCGAGCCGCCGACGATGTTGCCGAGGGTGACGGGGATGAGGTTGTCGAGGAAGAATGACGAGACGGTCAGGTGGCTGACGGCCTCCGGTGTCAGGCCGGCTGCGGCGACGGCCTCGGAGCCCCAGAACTCCTGGCCACCGAAGTTCTTCACGATCAGGCCCATCGGGATCATGAACATGTTGGCCACCGAGTGTTCGAAGCCGCTGGCGACGAACAGGGCGATCGGGCCGGTGATGGCCAGGAGTTTGTCGGTGAGGGAACGGCCGGCATTCGACGTCCAGATCGCCAGGCACACGGCCAGGTTGGCGAGGATGCCCAGTGCGAACGCTTCGAGCCACGTGTGGGAGACCTTCGCGAAGGCGCTGTTGATGGCTGCGACGCCCCACGCTCCGTGGCCCTGCATGTACGTGCCCCCCATGAAGACGAGGAATGCCAGGCCGACGGCGCCGATGATGTTGCCCAAGTAGACGATCAGCCAGTGGGAGATCCATTCGCCGGGGTTGATCTTCTTCCGGATCAATGGGATCACCGACATCGTGGTGGACGTGAACAGGTCTGCGCCCGTGAGCACAACGAGCACGAGGCCGACGGAGAAGCACAGGCCGCCAACCACCTTGGTAAGGCCGTACCAGTCGTTGGAGGCGGCGCCCATCTGCGAGGTGGTGAAGAAAATGAAGCCCAAGCCGATGAACGCGCCGCCGGTCAGGGCCAGCAGGAACATCTCGAAGCGTCCCTTGCGGGCCTTGCCGATCATCGCCTGTTCGGTGACGGCCGCGATGCCGGGCGGGGCCACGATGGTCAATTTGGCTGCCAGATCATCCATCAGATTCGCCTCTCAAAGGTCGCCACTGCGTCGTGGTGGGGTGAAATATAAGACCGGGAAAATTGTATCAATTGTCGTTGGCTTCCGCTGGTGGGGCCATCAGTTTCGTCCACGTATGTTCGACGGTAAGCCC
>DYZF01000271.1 GCA_020741375.1 Tessaracoccus flavescens | reverse complement strand
GTCGGTTTCGACATGTACCTGCGCATGGTCGGTGAGGCCGTCGCCAACTACCGCGGCGACGACACCGAGGCCGAGCCGACGATGCGGGTGGAGATCCCTGTCGACGCGCACCTGCCCGAGGACTACATCGCGTCCGAGCGGCTGCGCCTGGAGATGTACAAGCAGATCGCCGAGATCCGCACCGAGGCCGACATCGAGGCCGTCCGCGCCGAGCTCACCGACCGCTACGGCGAGCCCCCCGCCGCCGTCGAGGCCCTTATGGGGGTTGCGCGCCTGCGGATGCTCGCCCGCGAGCACGGGATCCAGGAGATCGTGCCGCAAGGCAAGGTGGTCCGCTTCTCGCCCGTGGTGCTGCCCGATTCGAAGCAACTGCGCCTGCAGCGGCTCTACCCGGGGTCGGTGGTCAAGACCGCGGCGGAGCACATCCTGGTGCCCAAGCCCGACGGCGATTACCTCGAATGGGCAACGACGCTGCTGACCCAGCTCTACGCGTGAATCGCGTGAGGTTGAACAGGTGCTGCTCGCCGTCACGATCATCGGTTGGCTGGTGCAGCGACGCCGTCCGGCTGAGGTAACCTGTTCGCGGGTGTAGGTACCCGTCACTGTCGTTCGAGAGGACCTTCATGAAGCTCACGCGCCTTGTTCCCGTAGCCGTCGCCGCAGTCGCCCTGCTGGCCGGCTGCACCCCGACGAGCGGCACCGCGGCCGTCGTCGACGGCGCCCGCCTCAGCGAGGCTCGCGTGGGCGAGATCATCGACGGCTGCATCGCGGCCTCGGGTGGCACGGAGGAGAACTTCCCGCGCCGTGCCGTCGTGCAGAACTTCCTCGTCGCCCGTCTCTTCGATCGCGTGGCCGCCGAGGCTCAGGACGTGACCACGGAGCAGCTCAAGCAGATCGCCCAGCAGCAGTACCCCACGTTCATGGCGGACGATGCCTGCGCCGAGCTCGCTATCGATTCCACCAAGGTGGGCTTCCTGGAGCAGGTGGACCGCAACCACGTCATCGGTCAGGCTGCGGCCGCCGACGTCGAGCTCAACCCCCGCTACGGCGCGTGGAACCCCCGCGCCGAGGGTCTGTTCGACAGCGCGTCGCTTTCGGTTCCCGCTGGCCGATGACCTCTGAGCTCGACCGCCTCCGCCAGATCATGGTGGACCTGCGGGCGAAGTGCCCGTGGGACGGTGAGCAGACTCATCGGTCGCTGCTGAACCACCTCATCGAGGAGGCCTGCGAGGTCGTCGACGCCGTGGAAGTCGGCGACGACACCGAACTAGCCGAAGAGTTGGGCGATCTCCTTCTGCAGATCTACTTCCATTCGCGCATCGCGGAGGAGGAGGGCCGGTTCAGCCTCGACGACGTGGCCCGCGGCATCTCGGACAAGCTCGTCGGGCGTCACCCACACGTGTTCGGCGACGAGGACGTGCCCGACGACATGTGGCAATCCTGGGAAGAGCGCAAGCGCCAGGAGAAGGGCCGCACGTCTGCGCTCGAAGGCATCGCGGAGTCCTTGTCGGTGATCGGCCGCGCCCACAAGGTGGTCTCCCGCACCCGCTCGCACGGCGTGCCGGTGGAACTGCCCAGCGAGCCCATCGCCGAGGCGGAGGTGGGCGAACAGATCATCGCACTGGTGGCCCGAGCCCACGCCAGCGGGATCGACGCCGACGCCGCAGCCCGCGCCGCCCTGCGCGATCTTGAGGCGCGGATCCGCGACGCCGAACCCTCCGCCTGAGGTCCCCGCTGCAGCGCGTGCAGGAGCGGCCGGACAAACCCAGCCCGGCAGAGCTTTTGTCCGGTGGAGTAGCTAGGCTAGGCCACGAGAGAAAGACTCTTTGAAAGGGATTTCATGGCATCCATCGAATACATCCAGGCTCGCGAGGTTCTCGATTCGCGAGGCAACCCCACCGTTGAGGTCGAGGTCGAACTCGACTCCGGTGCAGGCGGCCGCGCCATCGTTCCGTCGGGTGCCTCCACCGGCGCCTTCGAGGCCGTGGAGCTTCGCGACGGCGACAAGGGCCGTTACCTCGGCAAGGGCGTCCTCACCGCGGTGAAGAACGTGACCGAGATCATCGGGGAAGAGATCCTCGGCCTCGACGCCTCCGAGCAGCGCATCGTCGATCTGGCGATGATCGATCTCGACGGCACCGACAACAAGGGCAAGCTCGGCGCCAACGCCATCCTCGGCGTCTCCCTCGCCGTCGCCCACGCCGCCGCTGAAGAGGCCGGCCTGCCGCTGTACCAGTACATCGGTGGCCCCAACGCCCACATCCTTCCCGTCCCCATGATGAACATCCTCAACGGTGGATCGCACGCTGATTCCAACGTCGACATCCAGGAGTTCATGATCGCCCCCATCGGCGCCGAGAGCTTCGCTCAGGCCCTCGAGATGGGTGCCAGCGTCTACCACGCCCTCAAGGCAGTCCTCAAGGAGAAGGGCCTCAGCACCGGCCTCGGCGACGAGGGCGGCTTCGCCCCCAACCTCGAGTCCAACCGCGCCGCTCTTGAGCTAATCGTCGAGGCCATCAAGAACGCCGGCTACGAGCCCGGTGCAGACATCGCGCTCGCGCTCGACGTCGCTGCCTCCGAGTTCTTCGAGGATGGCTCCTACAACTTCGAGGGCGCCAAGAAGTCCGCCGAAGAGATGGTCGACTACTACGCCGAGCTCGTCGACGCCTTCCCGCTGGTCTCCATCGAGGATCCGCTGAACGAGGAAGACTGGGACGGCTGGAAGCTGATGACCGATCGCCTCGGCGAGCGCGTCCAGCTCGTCGGCGACGACCTGTTCGTCACCAACGTCACCCGCCTGCAGAGGGGCATCGACACCAAGACTGCCAACGCGCTCCTGGTGAAGGTCAACCAGATCGGCTCGCTGACCGAGACCATCGACGCCGTCGATCTCGCTCACCGCAACGGTTTCAAGACCATGATGTCGCACCGCTCCGGCGAGTCCGAGGACACCACGATCGCCGATCTCGCCGTCGCCCTCGGCTGTGGCCAGATCAAGTCCGGCGCCCCGGCCCGTACGGACCGTGTTGCCAAGTACAACCAGCTGCTGCGCATCGAGGCCAACCTCGACGACGCCGCCGTTTACGCGGGCCGTTCGGCGTTCCCGCGTTTCAAGGGCTGAGTCAGCCCACGGGGTAGGGCACACTAGATAGGTGGCTCAAACCCCTCGAAAGACTCCGACCGGAAGTGGTCCGGGACGCGGAACTCCGCCGTCCCGGACCACTTCGCGTCCCGGGGAACGGGTCAAGAAGCCTCGCGTGTCCAAGATGGCCGAAGACGAGGTGTCGGAGGTCATCGATCCGAAACCGTCACCGCAGCCCCTCGCCTCCCGCGCCCTCTCGACGACGTGGCGCGCGCTCGTCCTCATCGTCGTGATGGCCGGCCTCGCTCTCGTGCTGGCCAACTCGCTGCGCGTCTATCTGGCGCAAGCGCAAGAGATCAGCGCGCTGCGGGCAGACATCACGGCCCAGAACGAGCGCATCGCCGAACTGCAAGACAAGCTCACCCGCTGGGACGATCCCGCCTACGTGCGCTCGGTCGCCCGCGTCCGTCTGGGGTGGGTCATGCCGGGCGAAGTGGGTTACCGCGTCATCGGAGCCGACGGACAGCCGCTCGAGGGTGGCGTGATGGTCACCGACGAGGACGCGGCCCAACCCGATTACTGGTGGGACAAGATGTGGCTGTCGGTGAAGACCGCAGACGCCCCTGCGCCCGTCGAGACGGAGAAGCCGGAAGACACTCGGGTGATCAAGGAAGAGCCCGCAGATCAAGAGGAGGATGGGTGAGCGAACCCACCCAGGCAGACCTGACCGCCGTCGAGGCCCAGTTGGGCCGGGAACCGCGCGGCGTGGCGGAGATCGCGTGGCGCTGCCCGTGCGGCAAGCCCGGTGTCGTGAAGACGGAGCCACGGTTACCAAACGGGACCCCGTTCCCCACCACCTACTACCTCACTTGTCCCCGCGCCACCTCTGCCGTGTCGACGCTGGAGGCGTCCGGGCTGATGGCTGAGATGTCGGCCCGGCTCCAAGAGGACGACGAGTTGGCCGCCCGCTACCGCGAGGCGCACGAGTCGTACCTGGCAGACCGGGAGGCGCTCGGCCACGTCGAGGAGATCGACGGCATCAGCGCCGGGGGCATGCCCACCCGCGTGAAGTGCCTCCACGTGCTCGTCGGCCACTCGCTGGCCGCAGGCCCCGGCGTCAACCCGCTGGGCGACGAGGCGCTGGAGAAGCTGGGCGAGTTCTGGGCGGATCCCTGCTGCAAGGAACTGGGGGAGTGAGCGTGAGCGCCACCACCGTCGCCGCCGTCGACTGCGGCACCAACTCCATCCGCCTGCTGGTGCTGCGCAGCAACGCCGACGGCACCCTGACCGAACTCACGCGCCAGACCCGTCTGGCTCGGCTCGGGCAGGGCGTGGACGCCACCGGGCAGTTCCACCCCGACGCGCTGGCCCGCACTTTCGCCATCCTTGAGGAGTACGCCGGGCTGATCATGGAGCACGGCGCGGGCAGCACCCGCTTCGTCGCCACATCGGCCGCGCGCGACGCCTCCAACCGCGAGCTGCTGGAGGATGGCGTCCCTGAGCGGCTCGGCGTCCCCGTCGAGGTGATCTCCGGCGACGAGGAGGCCCGGCTCTCCACCAAGGGCGTGCTCAGCGGCGTCGAGGCCCCGCTGCCCGCCCTCGTCTTCGACATCGGCGGCGGCTCCACAGAACTGGTGGTGATCGGCGACGGCGAACAGATCGTCTCGGCCATCTCTCTCGACATCGGGGCGGTCAGGGTGAAGGAACGCTTCCTGCCCAGCGAGCCCGCCAGCGACGACGAGCTTGCCGCTGCCCGCGCCTACGTTGGGGAGTTGCTCGACGGCTCGGGCACA
>DYZF01000270.1 GCA_020741375.1 Tessaracoccus flavescens | reverse complement strand
GCCGTGCTGTCGATCCTGTTCGTGATCCGGCACGCCATTCAAGGGTTGGGTTCGACGGTGGCGCCAACGGTCGCGGGCGTGCTGGAACTCATCGCGCGCGGTTTCATCGGCGTCTTCGTCGTGCAGCACGTGGGGTTCATCGCCGTCGTGCTGGCTGCGCCGGCAGCCTGGGTCGCAGCGTTGATCCCGCTGCTGACCGCGTGGCGCTTCCATCGGCGTCGGCTGATCGAGTCAGAGAACCATGACCTCGCGGTGGCGGCGACGACAGAAGACAGCGCCGCGTCGGGAGAGTGCGCCTCGATGGAGTGCGCCCAGCCCTGCCCCGCCTAGCAGGAGCTAGGGAAGGTCCTTCGCGAACCAGTTGGTCGCGTTCGGGTTGTCGTTGAACGGCGGCACCTCCACATAGCCCTCGGCCCGGTAGAGGTGGTTCGCGGCGGCGAGGTCGGCGTTGGTGTCGAGAATGATGCGGTGGGCGCCCAGGTCGATGGCACGCTGCTCCAGTTCGCGTAGCAACGCGCGGCCCAGACCGGTGCCCCGCGCGGCCGGGCTGACGAACAGATGCTTGACCTCCATGCCCTCGCCCTCGACGGGCCGGATGCCGCCGACGCCGACGGGGTTGCCGTCGAACTCGGCGACGATCAACGCGCCGTCGGAGAAATCGGCGGGCTTGGGGCGGTAGGCGCTGGTCGCGTCTCCCCACGAGGCGATTCGCTCGGCGAAGTAGGCCTCGAGCAGGGCGGCCGCTGCCGGGTCGTCGGGGGTGGTGGTCCGGAACAACATGTCAGCTCCTTTGGGCTTCGAGGGCGGCCTGAGCGTGGCGCTTCGCCAATCGACGGCGGTCCCAGTAGTTGGGGTAGCGGACGACGACGCGGCCCGAGATCCTGCCTCGGAGGACCAAGCGCGGGTTCGTGCCGCTGGGGCGGGTACGCACCTTGCTGGACACCGAGGAGTTGGTGGTGTTGGTCATGACGTGCTGGGTGTCGACTCCCCAGCCCTCGGGGATGATGACGTGCACCGATCCGGCCCAGCCGTCGGCGACGATTGTGATGTCGATGAGCTGCGCCAGCGGGGTGGCCTCGACGCAGTCGAGTCGGATGCTGGTGCCGCCGACGAGGAGCTCGATGAAGGGCGGGATGTCCCAGTTGCCCTCCGTCTTCACGGAGTCGTCGCCGGAGCGGATCACCAGCGGGTCGTCCCAACGGAAGCCCGGGCCCTCGCCCTGAACGAGCGGGTCGGCGATGACGGTGTCGAGATCCTCTTCCGGGATCAGGTCTTCCAGAAGGCGGATGAGGTCGCCGCGGACGATCGCGGTCAGCGCTGCGGCGACGCGCTCGTCGAGTTCGTCAAACGTGAGAAGCCCGGCGCCTGATGCATCGCGCAACGCTGTGACGGCGTTCTCGCGTTGGATGTTGCTGACGCGGACCTTGTCGTTCGCCGGGTTTCGAGCCATAGCCACACGCTAGCGGTCGGTTCAATCAACGGCGGACGCTCCGCGTAGGCGGCTCAGGAACTGCCGCTAGGCGGTGGGCCCACACTTCACGCCGGTGGCGTGGTTGGGGCAGTAACCGTTCGGATTCTTGTGCAGGTACTGCTGGTGCTCATCCTCGGCGTAGTAGAACGTCTGGCCCGGCGTGATCTCAGTGGTGATCTCGCCATAGCCGGCGTCCGTCAGCGACTGCTGGAAGCGCGCCAAGCTGGCCTCTGCAGCGACGCGCTGGGCGTCGTCGACGGGGAAGATGGCCGAGCGGTACTGCGTGCCGACGTCGTTGCCCTGACGGTTGAGCTGCGTCGGGTCGTGGGCTTCCCAGAAGATGGTCAGGAGTTCGTCGTAGGTGACGCGTTCTGGATCGAAGACCACCTGCACCGTCTCGGTGTGCCCGGTCTGGCCGGTGCAGGTTTCGCGGTACGTGGGGTTGGGGGTGTAGCCGCCCATGAAGCCGACGGCGGTGTTGACCACGCCGTTGGTCTCCCAGAACAGGCGCTCCTCGCCCCAGTAACAGCCGAGTGCGAAGTACGCGACCTCGCTCCCCGCGGGGGCCTCGTCGAGCGGGAGCCCGAAGATGACATGCTTCGGCATGGGAGCCAGCACTGGGGTGGGGCGGCCGGGAAGCGCGTTGGCTTCGTCAACCATCTGGGGCTGCTGAATGCGGCTGTTGAGCCAGGCGAGGACGTCGATATCCATGTGGCTAGGCTACCCGCGGTTACGGCTGGCCCAGATCTCCGGTGATCACGCCGTACAGCCCGCGCAGCACCATGTATCCGCCGACGCCGATACCGACCGCCCACAGCATGCGGCGCGTCTTCGCTGGCTGCTCGAAGCTCTTCTTCTCGACGGTGGGAGGCGCGGTTTCGCTCGGTTCGGTTGACTCAGGTTCGCGGTCGCTCATGCAGGACAGCGTAATGTCTTCCTCGGAAATCCCCTCAGGACTAGGACGGGAGCGGCTGTTGGGCGCAGGGAACTGGTGGTCACCGGTGATGGCGATGCTCAAGGTCGGCGCGATGGGCTTCGGCGGTGGCAGCGCCTTGATCCCGCTGGTCGGTGAGGAGTTGGTGGACCGCCGAAGAGTGATCACCCAGAAGGCGTTCATCCAACACACGATCATCAGCAGCGTCACGCCTGGGGCGCAACCGGTGAAGCTGGGTGCCCTGGCTGGCATGCAAATCTCTGGCCCGTGGCTGGCACTGGTCATGGCGCTGGCCGTCTCGTTCCCCGGAACCGTTGGAACCCTGGCACTCGTCGCCGGCATCGACGCAGGCGGCGCAGCGGTGGTTCGCTACGTCGGCTACGCCTCCGTGGGTATCACCGTCTTCATCTTGGCCTTGCTGCTGCACTACACGATCAGGGTCATTCAGCAGGCACATTCGCGCCGGTTAGCCGTGGCGATCCTCGTGTTCAGTGCCGTCGCGACGGGGGCCGGGGAGTTGGTGGAGCTGATAGGCAGGCTCTTCGGTCAATCGTGGCACGTATCGCTACCCAAGCTTTCTACCGTGCAACTCATCGGCGCAGCGCTCGTGGTCATTGTCGGTCTGGCGCTGGTGCGTGGGAGTAAGAACGAGGACCATCGCCAGACCGAGGTTGGTCCAAAGTTGAGCTTGTGGACCCCTTTGATCGTGAGAACTTCACTGGTGCTACTCGCGGCCGCTGTGATCGTGACGTTTCTCGCTGTCCTGGTCGTGGGCTTCGAATCTCTTCGGTTCTTGGGGCTAGTGGTTGTTTCTGCCCTCACCACATTCGGGGGAGGGGCGGCTTACGTCGGCGTTGCTGACGGCATCTTCGTCGGCGGCGAGTGGGTGACCTCCGCCGACTTCTACGGGCAGTTGGTTCCAATCTCCAACGCCATGCCGGGACCCATCTTGATCAAGCTGGCAGCCGCGATCGGTTTCGGTACAGCCGCATCCCAAGGGCCGCTTGCGGCATGGACGCTGGGCGTAGCCGCTGCCGTCGTTGGCCTCGCGGCCTGCTCAGTCGTCGCGGTCATCGTCATGGCCGTGTTCGAACGGGCGCCGAACTCGCCGATCGTGCGC
>DYZF01000269.1 GCA_020741375.1 Tessaracoccus flavescens | reverse complement strand
CGCCCGCCAGAAGAATGCCCAGCACCACCGGGTTGCCGTCGGCCAGCAGCGTCAGGGGCGCCGTCGACAACGCGAGCTTCTCGGGACCGAACAGTGTCAGCAGCGAGACCCCGACGACGACGTAGAGGACCAGGACGATGCCCAGCGCGGTGATGATCGCCCGCCCGATTGTCCGCTTGGGGTCGCGCACTTCCTCGCCCATCGTGGCGATGCGGGCGTAGCCGGCGAAGGCGAAGAACAGCAGGCCCGCGGACTGCAGAACCCCGTACACGCCGCCGGTGGGCTCGATCCAGCCGAAGGCCGCCGTGGTGGCGGCGGAGTTCACCCAGCCGTAGCCGAGCGCCACCGCCAACCCGATGAGAGACAAGACGACGAGCACCTTGGCGGCCTGAGCCGTGCGGGTGACTCCCAGGCAGTTGATCCCGACCAGCACCCAGACAACGCCGATCGCGATCGGCTTGGCCCAGCCGTCGGGCGCGAGATAGGCGGCGAAGGTCAGCGCCATGGCCGCGACCGACGACATCTTGCCGACGACGAAACTCCAGCCCGCAAGAAATCCGGGCCATGCGCCGAGCCGCTCACGTCCGTAGACGTAGGTGCCGCCGGCGGACGGATACTGGGCGGCGAGCTGTGCCGACGATGTGGCGTTGGCCCACGCGACCAGCGCGGCGATGACCAAGCCGGCGAGGAACCAACTACCGGCGGCCTGCGCGGCCGGTGCCCAGACGGCGAACACGCCGGCACCCACCATGGACGCGACACCGATGGCGATCGCGTCCCACAGCCCGAGGCTGCGGCTCAGTTCAGAGCGAGGAGGAGGGGTCACCTCAAGCCTTGCCCCGCGCGATCTCCCAGTCGGCGATGATCCGATCGTTCAGACCGAACATGATCGCCTTCTCCTCCGGCTCCGCATGGTCGTGCCCCAGCAGGTGGAGCAGGCCGTGGATGAGGAGGTACTCCGCCTCGGCGTCGGGTTCGCGGCCGTTCTCGGCGGCCTGGCGGGCGGTCACCTGAGGGCACAGCACGATGTCGCCGAGCAGGCCCATCGGGGGCTCCTCGTCATCGGCGGGGGCACGCAACTCGTCCATCGGGAAGCTCATCACGTCGGTGGGGCCCGGCAGATCCATGAATCGCTCGTGATAATCGGCCATGGTGGCCTCATCCACCAGCAGGATCGACAGCTCGGCCTGCGGGTGGATCCGGAGGCGCTCCAGCGCGAAGTGGGCCAGTTCGATGAGGCCGAGTTCGTCGGCGTCGACCCCGGACTCGTTGTTGATGTCGATCATGTGGGTTAACCCCTGCGGTCGTGGGTGAGGCTTTCGAACTGATCGTAGGCAGCCACGATTCGCCCCACCAACTTGTGCCGCACAACGTCTCGGGACGTCAGCGTGCAGAACTCGATGTCGTCGATGCCGTCGAGGATCTGCTGCACGCCGCGCAAACCGCTCTTGACGCCGCCCGGGAGATCCACCTGGGTGACGTCGCCAGTGACGACCACCTTGGAGCCGAAGCCCAGACGGGTCAGGAACATCTTCATCTGCTCCATCGACGTGTTCTGGGCCTCGTCCAGGATGATGAAAGCGTCGTTGAGCGTGCGGCCACGCATGTAGGCCAGGGGCGCCACCTCGACGGTGCCCGAGGTCAACAGCTTGGGCACTGAATCGGCGTCCACCATGTCGTGCAGGGCGTCGTAGAGCGGGCGCAGATACGGATCGATCTTGTCGTTGAGGGTGCCGGGCAGGAAGCCCAAACGCTCCCCCGCCTCGATGGCTGGGCGCGTCAGGATGATGCGGCTGACTTCCTTGGCCTGGAGCGCCTGAACGGCCTTGGCCATCGCCAGGTAAGTCTTGCCGGTGCCGGCTGGGCCGATGCCGAACACGACGGTGTGGCGATCGATGGCGTCGACGTAACGCTTCTGGTTCAAGGTCTTGGGCCGGACGGTCTTGCCGCGGGCCGACACGATGTTCTGCGTGAGGATCTCGGACGCGGCCGCCGTCGGGTCGTCCGCCATCTGAATGACGCGCTCCACCGTTTCGTTGGTGAGCCCTTGCCCCGTCCGGAGGATGGTCACCAGCTCGGTGATCACTTCCGCGGCCTTCGCCACGGCGGCCGAGTTGCCGGTGAGCGTGATCTGCCCGCCGCGGACGTGCAGGTCTGCGTCGAGTTGGTCCTCGAGGATGCGCAGGAAATCGTCGCGTGGGCCGAGCAGGTTCACCATGTCGATCGACGGTGGGACGGGCACGACGCGCGTCGCCTGCTTGTGGTCAAGAGCTTTGTTGTTCAGAGCAGTTCCTAGTCAGTGGGCTGATACAGCAGGCCCAGTCTAGGCGCCGCGTCAATCAAGGATGTCGTCGTCCTCGTCATCGGAGATGACGTGCATGGCGGCTTCCTCAGCGCTGGCGGCACCGCCGCCGTAGCCGACGTCGACGCCCAGCGTGTGCTCTTCGCCGCCGGCGCCCTGCACCGCCATGAGGCGGCCGGCCCGGGCTGAGCCCACCTGACGGGGCTCGTCGTTGGGGTTCCAATCCGCAGGATCGTCGACCTTCTCGGGCACCTCTTGCTTCATGCGCATCTCGATGGTCTCGCCCTGACGCATCTCCTCGACGGTGTTGCCGAAGCCTTGGGCCGGGGACCAGTGATCGGGAGCGATGTAGCCCTCGTCCAGGACATCATCCACGCCTCGATCGATGAGAGAGTCGCCTTGCTGCAGCTGATCCAGTTGCTCGGACTCATCCGGTACAAAATCAATCGCGTTGTCGTCCATGACCAAATCTTGCCACCATCCGCGCCCGCCCGCCGGAGGTTGGGCGCTTGTGTCGTCCACCGAACGATGGACGAGTGACGGTGACGTCGACGCTACGGTCTTGAACAGGATTAATGGCATGTTGATCGCCGCGATCGTTCTGATTTCCCTGGCCCTCATCGCCTACACCGCCGGCGCCTCTTGAAGGGGACGTCAGCCCCGGGCAATGCG
>DYZF01000268.1 GCA_020741375.1 Tessaracoccus flavescens | reverse complement strand
CTGTCGCATCGGTGAGGTTGTCGTTGCGCTGCTTCTTCTCGGACATGGGCCAACCTTGACGCGGGTTTCTTGGGCCGTCAAGGAATACAGGGGAGTGGGGACTACTCTCCTGTCATGGCCGTAGGCAGCCTGTACTTGATCGCTGCGCTTCTGTGCGCCTTGGTGGCGATCGGGCTACGGATGCCACCGCTGGTGGGGTTCTTGGCCGCGGGTTTTCTCTTGGCATCCCTCGGGACGCCGGTCCTGCCAGAACTGGCTATCGTGGCCGATCTCGGCGTGGCGCTCTTGGTGTTCGGTATCGGGTTGAAGCTCGATATCAGATCACTGCTGAAACCTGAGGTGTGGTTCACATCTGCGGCGCATATGGGGCTCTTCACGCTGGTCGGCGCCGCGGTGATCAAGGGCCTGCTATTCCTGGGCGTGACCGCCTTGGGTGACCTCTCATGGGGGACGCTGTTGCTCGTTGGGTTCGCCCTGTCGTTCTCCAGCACCGTCGTCGTGGTGAAGGTGCTCGACGAGCGCGGCCAAACCCAAGCGCTCTACGGACGGCTGGCCGTGGGCGTACTGGTCATGCAGGACGTGGCAGCGGTGGCCTTCATCACGGTGGCGGAGCCGGGCTGGCCCTCGCCATGGTCGCTTGCGCTGGTGACATTGATCCCATTCGCATTGGTGTTGCGTTGGGTCTGGAGCCGCATCGGCCACGGTGAAGTGCAGACGCTGTTCGGCCTGACTTGCGCACTGGTTCCCGGGTACTACTTGTTTGAGATCGTCGGGCTGCGAGGCGACCTCGGAGCGCTCATCATGGGCATGCTTCTGGCGGGCCACGCCAAATCGGCAGACCTGTCGCAAACGCTCACGTCGGCCAAAGACATCTTGCTGGTGGGCTTCTTCCTCAGCATCGGCCTCGACGGCGTCCCCACGCCGACGCACCTTGTGTTGGGGCTGTTGTTGCTGGCCCTGCTGCCGCTACAGGGGGTTGCGTACAGCCTGCTGTTCAGGATCTTCGGACTTCGACGGCGCACCACCAGCAGAGCTGGCCTGGTGCTGTCGAACTTCTCCGAGTTCGGCCTGATCGTGGCCGCCATGGCACACGACATGGGACTGCTCGAGGAGCAGTGGGTGACTGTCATAGCAGTGGCTGTGGCTGCCAGTTTCGTCGTCTCTGCGGTGCTGAATCGATCCGACACCCTCGCAGAGCGTTACGCCAAGCTGCTGCCTAAAGATCCGCCGCCGCACAAGCAGCACCCCGAATGCCGGCCGCTGGAGATCGGTTTACCCGACGCCGTCGTCCTCGGCATGGGCCGCGTCGGGAAGGGCGCGGCGGAGCAGCTGCGCTCGGAGCATGGGCTTCGTGTCGTCGGCGTTGAACAATCACGTGAACGGGCCGAACACCTGCGAAGCCTGGGGCTCGACGTCGTAGAAGCCGACGCCGGCGACACCAACTTGTGGGACGCGCTGGCCATCACGCCGTCGATCCGGATCATCATCGTGTCGCTGCCCACGCACGTCGGCAATCTGGAGGCATTACACAGCTTGCGCAAGATCAAGCACAACGCCGTCGTGGCGTCGGTGTCGCGGTACCCAGACCATGCATCGCACCTGCGGGAGGCCGGGGCCGACGTCGTGCTGGAGGTGTACGCCGGTGCGGGCCAGCAGTTGGCCGACGACGCCAGCGACCACTTGAGTCAGCTGGGCTAGGCCAGAAGTCCGACTCTGTCGTTAGCTCGCAGTAGCCTCAGCGACGCGGGGCTCGCCGCGTCGGATCGTACGGTCGAGCAGCATCAGCAACCCGCCGATCACGATCAGCCCACCAGTGGCCACCAGGATCCACACGATGCGCACGCGGTCGGCCATGGGGCCCAACACCAGCATGCCCAGGGGCATGACCGACGTGGAGATCATCATCACCGTCATGACACGCCCCAAGAACTTGGGCTCGACCTTGGTCTGAAGGAGGGTGCCCTGGGGACTGCTTCGTCCCAGCAACGATCCCCAGCCTAGTGGCCCCACCCCGCGCTGTAGGCGGCGGAGTGGACATCATCGAGCAGGACGGTTGAGCGCTTGGCGCCGAGCGCCAGGGATCAGCTGCGGAGCTCTCCGCGCATGATCGTGTCACCGGAGTGTCGGGGCTCGTCGTCGAACTGCTCGTTGGACAGGTCGACGATGAGGTAGCCGCCCTCGATGAGAGCCTCGTCGATCGAGAAGCGGCCGATGCTGTCGGCCGCGAACACGCCGACCGAGACCATCCGCTGGCCGTCGGTGTTGATGAGCCAGACCTCGACGTAGCCGTTGGGGTTGGAGACGCCCTCGGGCACCTCCACCGAGAGGCTGTACCCGGCCCGCTGGCGCAGCAACTCGGCGGTGCCGAGGCGCTGGTCAGGGCGGTCAAGAGGGGTGAGTTCCGCGCGCCGCACGGCTTCCTCAAGGTCGTCGAAGAAGCCGTCGCCCATCCGCATGCCCACCGCGCCTGCGATGGCACCGACGACGAGCCCCCCGGCGCCCAGCAGCCAGCCGCGGCGGCTGACTCCCGGAGTTGACTGGGATTCGGCGGAGGCCGTCTCGCGGCCCTGGTCGGGCGCGATACCGGTAGCTGCCGCGATGGCCTCCCACGTGCCGGGGGATGGGTCGGACCACTGCGGGTCCTGCGCGGCGGCTTGGCGGAAACGCCGTGCCACGTCGTCAAGCGTGTAGTTGCTGTCTTCAGACAAGGGAATCCACCTCCTCGAACACTGAGCGGAGCCTCTCGAGGCCCCTGCGGACGTGGCTCTTCACCGTACCAAGCGGGATGCTGAGGTGGCGGGCCACGTCGTCATGAGTCTTATCTTCCAGGTACACCATGGTGAGGATCTGCGCCCGGGGGTCGCCGAGGGCGGCCAGTGCGTCGCGCACCACCACCGAGTCGATGACACCGTCCAGGTTCCGCACCACCGGTTCGTCGAGCGCCTCGCTCATCATCGCCTCCTCGTTGCGGAAGCCGCGGCTCCTGGCGCGGAGAGCGTCGATCACCTTCATCCGGCAGATGCCGATGAGCCAGGCGGGGAGAGCCTCATCACTCGCCCGCAGGGACGCTCTGGAGTTCCACGCTGCGATGAACACCTGCTGCGTGACGTCGTCCGCGTCGGCGGCCGAGCCCAGGGAATTCCTGGCGATGGTGTGGATGAGGCGGGACCAGCGGTGGTAGGCCTCCTGTAGCGCCGATTCATCGCCAGCGGCGAGTTGAGTGGCAAGGAGCCCCACGGGGGTCTGCCGGTCGTCGGGAGCCATGGGCCCCAGTCTTGCACATCGGGCGTGCGATCCTGGAGACATGGCCACGGCTTCCCGCTCAGCACCGGGTGCTGGGCGGGAAGCCGTGAGCATTGTCAGCTGATCGGTCAGGCGATGTTGCTGGCGCGGTTGCGCTGAACCATCACGACGGTGACGGCGACGCCGGCCAGAAGCAGCGTGGCGGCGATGAGTTCGTTGGTCGAGGTGGCGGGGCCTTCAGCACCGGTGTGGGGCATGCCGGGCGTGTCGAGTGCGACGTTCTGGATGGCGAGGGCGAGGTTCTCGTCCTCGAGTGAGCCCCAGGCGTAGACGATGGTGTTGGAGCCAGCTGCGATGGTCACGTCAGCGGGGCCAAGCACCACGGTGTCGGTGCCAGCGGCGACGACGTCAGCGGGAACGGTACCTGCGGCGAGGTCAAGCTTGGCCTCGTCGGGGTTGGCGAGGTTGGACACTGCCACCGCGCCACCGGCGCGGATGTCGACGGCGGGGGCTGCGGCCACGTGGCGGACGGTCAGTCGGCCACCCTCCTCCGACATGCTGGTGTCATTGACGAACGGGGTCAGCGCTGGCACGCCGGCGTCGGTGAGGTGCGCGACGACGGTGATGTCGGCACCGGCCGGGACAGCGACGTCGTTGGCCTCGATGATCGCCTCGCCGTCGGCGCCGGCGCCGGGCGCGACGACCTTGAGGTCATAGCTGCCCTCGGGAAGCTCGAGCGGATCGGTCAGGGTGCCGGGGGTGAAGTTGGTGAGCAGCGCGTCGCCGTTGACGTAGACGTCGACGGTGGCGCCGGGAACGCCGTGCAGGATGGAGACGTTGGAGGTGTTGTGGTCGTCGGCGAGCGCGACGCTTGCCGAGCCGAGGGAGGCCGCAAGGGCGACGGAGCCGGCGACGATGATGCGTGAGAGCTTCATTGGAGTGAACCTTTCGGAAACCTTGACGAGGCGACTATCACCTTGACACTGAGTACTTCGTGGGCAGGGGGTGGTTTGGATGCAGGAACTTTCAACTTTTTTTCTGGGAGACCGCATCTCCCCGTTCACCTGGCGTTGACTAGGCCGTTTGTGGTCCGAGAGTGCTGAAGATTCTTTCCGAGACGCCAACCGGGAGCCCGACGCCAACTGGAATCGCGATCCGCCGACGAGAATCGCCGACGCCCGCGAGATCTCAGGGGCGTCGCTGAGTCATGGTGGCGTCCGTCGAAACGCGTTGGCGTTCGGCGCAGAGCGTTGGCGTCGGAGAGGTCCGGGGGCGACGTCGTGCTGGAGGTGTACGCCGGTGCGGGCCAGCAGTTGGCCGACGACGCCAGCGACCACTTGAGTCAGCTGGGCTAGGCCAGAAGTCCGACTTTGTCCTTAGCTCGCAGTGGCCTCAGCGACGCGGGGCTCGCCGCGTCGGATCGTGCGGTCGAGCAGCATCAGCAGCCCGCCGATCACCATCAGCCCACCAGTGGCCAGCAGGATCCACTCAATGCGCACACGGTCGGCCATGGGGCCGAACACCAGCATGCCCAGGGGCATGACCGACGTGGAGATCATCATCATCACCGACATGACACGCCCCAAGAACTTGGGCTCGACCTTGGTCTGAAGGAGGGTCATGGTGGGCGCATTCATGAAGGGCATGAAGACGCCGGTGAGCAGCATCCACGCGCTGTAGAGCCAGAACGGCTGCTCCAGACCGAGCAGCATGGCGAAGGCACCCATCACGACGATCGCGGCCGCCACAGTCGCTGCCTTGCGGCGGAATCCGCCCCATTGGCCGATCAGGACACCACCGAGCATCATGCCGACGAAGAATGCCATCTCGATGACGGTCAGGCGCCATACGTCGTTCGAGTAGGAGCGGGTCACCTGCAGTGGGGTCAGGAACGAGACCGGCGCGGCGAGAAAGAAGGAGACAGCGAAGTACCAGAAGAGACGGCGCACAAAGCGGTGTTGCCAGACGTACACGAAGCCGTCGCGAATGTCGCGTAAAGCGCCCACGGGCTCGGCGTCACTGGGTGTGTGGGCCACCTTCACCAGGACGAGCATGATGACGATCGCGAAAGCAGCGGTCACCACGTCGATGAGAAGCACCCATTGCATCGGCATCAGCGTCAGCAGGGCGCCGGCCAAGAGAGGCGACACGAGTCCCACGCCCGACTGCAGGGCGCCGTTGTACCCGTTGATGCGCAGCAGGTGTTCCTCGGGAACGATCTCCGGCAGGATCGCCGACACCGCCGGGCTCTGGATCGCCTGTCCGACGGCGCGTAGACCCATCGCCGCCAGGATGACCCACAGGTCGTCGTACCCGAAGAGCAGCGCAATGAACAGCGCGACGGTGCTGAGCGCCGCCAAGGCGTCGGCCGCAGCGATCAGCATTCGCTTGGGCAACCGGTCCGCCCAGGCTCCGGCGAACGGGGAAATGAGCAGCATCGGGATGAAGCCGACGATGATCGCCAACGTCATGACCTCGCCGGATTGAGTGGTGATGGTCAGGTGCCACATCAGGGCGTACTGCACGAGCATCGAGCCGAGCAGAGAGAAGCCCTGCGACGTCATGAACAGCGCAGTCGTGGTCTTCCACGAGCTCTCTGCCATCAGATACCGCCTTCACCAAGATGACGGGGAATCTTCCCACGGATTGAAGGGGTGGCGGAAATTCACCCCAGTCACACATGGAACCTCGTTGTCCGATAAGCTACATTATGTCATTCTCTAGTCTGCGTATTGCATCAGATGAATCACCACGGTCCCCCGGGCGACATGGTGCTGCGAGACGTCTGGCGAGGGCTCTGACCTGCGCAGATGCCTCTCCGTACACGATGTCGAGCAGCGGTAAGGCGCC
>DYZF01000267.1 GCA_020741375.1 Tessaracoccus flavescens | reverse complement strand
GCCGACATCGTCACCTGGCCCGCGTCCTGCACGATCGACGCCGGCTGCACGCTGGCCAACGGCAACCAGGTCAAGGTGGTCGGCTGGTACGACAACGAGTGGGGCTACTCCAACCGCCTCGTCGACCTGACCGTCCTGGTCGGCTCGAAGCTCTGATCCACACCACTGCAGTGGCTTAGGCGACGGCCCTGTGATCCCGCGCGGGGTCGCAGGGCCGTCGCTGTCATCACCCCTCCCACGAACAAGAACTCATCTAGGAGCAAACATGAAGTCTGTTGCTGAGCTCGGAGACCTCTCCGGCAAGCGCGTTCTCATCCGCTGCGATTTCAACGTCCCGCTGGACGCCGACAAGAACATCACCGACGACGGTCGCATCAAGGCCGCGCTGCCCACGCTCACCGCCCTCCGCGAAGCGGGCGCGCGCGTCGTCATCATGGCCCACCTCGGTCGCCCCAAGGGCGAGGTCAACCCCAAGTACTCCCTGGCCCCGGTGGCCGCTCGCCTCGGCGAACTGCTCGGCACCGAGGTCAAGCTCGCTGAGGACGTCGTCGGCGAGTCCGCCAAGGCCACCGTCGAATCCCTCGAGGACGGCGAGGTCGCGCTGCTGGAGAACGTCCGCTACGAGCCCGCCGAGGAATCGAAGGACGAGGCCGAGCGCACCGCTCTGGCCGAGAAGTACGCCGCGTTCGGCGACCTGTTCGTCTCCGACGGCTTCGGCGTCGTGCACCGCAAGCAGGCGTCCGTCTACGACGTCGCCAAGCTCCTGCCGAACGCTGCCGGCTCGCTGGTGGCCAAGGAAGTCGACGTCCTCAAGCAGCTCACCGAATCGCCCGAGCGTCCCTACGTCGTCGTGCTCGGCGGCGCCAAGGTGGCCGACAAGCTGTCCGTCATCGACAACCTGCTGAAGGTGGCCGACACGCTCGTCATCGGCGGCGGCATGATGTTCACCTTCCTCAAGGCCCAGGGCAAGAACGTCGGCGCATCGCTGCTCGACGAGTCCAACCTCGACACCTGCAAGGGCTACCTGCAGCAGGCTGAGGCGGCGGGCAAGACCATCCTCCTGCCGGTGGACGCCCGCGTCGCCGACGGCGCCGACTTCGAGAACCTCGCCGTCAAGGGCGACGTGGACATCGTCTCTGTCGACGACATCCCCGAGTCCAAGATGGGCCTCGACATCGGCCCCGAGACGGAGAAGCTGTTCGCGGACGCCATCAGGGGCGCCAAGACCGTGTTCTGGAACGGCCCCATGGGTGTGTTCGAGATCAAGGAGCTCAGCGAAGGCACCGCAGCGGTGGCAAAGGCCCTCACCGAGGTTGACGGCCTGTCGGTCGTCGGCGGCGGCGATTCGGCTGCAGCGGTGCGTGCGCTCGGCCACGCCGACGACGAGTTCGGCCACATTTCAACCGGCGGCGGCGCGTCGCTGGAGTTCCTTGAGGGCAAGGAACTGCCCGGCATTTCCGTACTGGAGGAGAACAAGTAATGACCCGCAAACCCATCATGGCCGGCAACTGGAAGATGAACATCGACCACATCGAGGCCACCGGACTGGTTGAGAAGCTCCACTACACGCTGGTGGATAAGGAATGGGATCCCAAGAAGACCGACGCGGTCCTCATCCCGCCCTTCACCGACCTGCGCACCGTGCGCACGCTCATCGACGGCGACCGCCTCAACTTCCAGCTCGGCGCTCAGAACGTCTCCGAGCACGACAACGGCGCCTACACCGGCGAGATCTCTACCTCGATGCTCACGAAGCTGGGCGTCACTTACGTGGTCGTCGGCCACTCGGAGCGTCGCCAGTACTTCGGCGAGACCGACGAGATCATCAACGCCAAGGCCGCCAAGGCCCTGTCGGCCGGCATCACCCCGATCATCTGCGTCGGTGAGGGCCTCGACATCCGCAAGGAAGGCACCCATGTCGAGTACACGCTGAACCAGGTGCGCGGCACGCTGGCAAACCTGACCGCAGAGCAGGTTGCCGGTCTCGTCATCGCCTACGAGCCCGTGTGGGCCATCGGCACCGGCGAGGTCGCCACGCCTGAGGACGCGCAGGAGGTGTGTGGCGCCATTCGTCAGGAGGTGGCTGCTCTCTACGACGAGGCCACGGCCGAATCGGTGCGCATCCAGTACGGCGGTTCGGTCAAGTCCGGCAACGTCGCCCAGATCATGGCGCAGCCCGACGTCGACGGCTGTCTGGTGGGTGGCGCAAGCCTCCAGCCCGACGAGTTCGCCGCCATCGTGCGGTTCTACCAGCTGCCTGCCTAGTCTCAGCATCACAGACGCGGCGCGAGTCCATCCGGCTCGCGCCGCGTCTGTGCGTTCTAAGGCTCCCCGAATGTGGATATATCGGCGCCGTCGGTTAGACTTCCACGCGTGATTGTCCCCTTGGTGTCCTGGCCGATCGTGACGCTGTCCGTCATCTTGATGTTCATCAGCGTTCTCATCACGGCTACCGTTCTGCTCCACAAGAGTCGTGGCGGCGGAATGTCGGATCTCTTCGGCGGCGGCATGTCTACGTCCATGGGCGGAGCGTCGACGGCCGAGCGTCGCTTGGATCGGATCACCATCGTCTTGGGGATCGTTTGGGCGCTGACCGTCGTAGGTCTGCTCGTGCTGTACCGCATCGGTGTCTGACAGCCACCCTTCCCAAACTTTCACTGATTACTAGGAGAACAACAAAGTGGCAGGTGGCAACGCCATTCGCGGCAGCCGTGTCGGCGCCGGTCCCATGGGTGAAGCAGAGCGCGGGGATTCCGCGCCGAGGCTCCACGTTTCATACTTCTGCGCCGGTGGCCATGTCACCCGGCCCGCTTTTGCGGTAGACGCGCTGATCCCGGAGTCGTGGGATTGCCCACGGTGTGGCCTCCCGGCCAACACGGATGAGGAGAACCCTCCGCCGCCGCCGAAGATCACTCCGTACAAGACTCACCTGGCCTACGTGAAGGAGCGTCGCACCGACGCTGAGGCCGCACAGATCCTCGAAGAGGCCGTCTCGGCGCTGCGCGCACGTCGCGCCTCCGGCGAGATCATCTACTGATTTCACGTCGACGTTCAACGGGGTGACTGCCAACCGGCAGTCACCCCGTTGTCGTTGGCGGAGCTAGAACGAGCAGCGGTACTGCGTCGGGAGCCCGCCGGCCGCCGCCTCGTCCACGAACCACACGGTGCGCTCCGACCCGTGGACGTGGCCCGCGGGAATCGTGGCGTCGGCATCCACCGCCCTGGCTACAGCGTCGGCTTTCGATTCGCCTGTGGCGAGGAACCACACCTCGGTGGAGCGGTTCATGGCTTGGATGGTCAGCGAGATTCGCTCAGCGGGTGCCTTCGGCGCGTCCGTGACACCGATCACGTTGCGGCTGGTGGGCTCGAAACTCGGATGGTTGGGGAAGATCGAGCCGACGTGCCCGTCCTCGCCGACTCCCAGCAACAGGATGTCGAAGCGGGTGTCACCCAACTCGGACTCGTAATCTGCCGCGCACTCGTGCGAGTCCTTGCGCCCATCCTTCGCGGGCATCATGTGCGTGTCGCCGGCCTTGATGGGGATCGTTCGCGCCAAACGGGTGATCGCCTGCATCGAGTTGCGGTCCGGGTCCGTCGCCGGCACGAACCGCTCATCGCCCCACCAGAGATCCAACAGCTCGGAGTTGAGGTCGGACCCGACGGCGAGCTCGGCCAGACGCTCATACATGTTGTTGGCGGCGTTGCCGCCGGTGAGACACAGGTGCACAGTCTCGCCGGTGCGCTGGAGCTCGATGATGCGCGCGAGGAGACGCTGGGCTGCGAGCGCGCTGACTTCCTCAGGTGCTTCGAGCCTCACGATTCGCGTGTACATCAGTTCTCCCGTGCCTCGATCACATGCTGGACGACCGCTTCAAAGATATCGTCGGCATCCATTCGCTGCAGTTCCTCCGTCAACAGATCCGTCAGGGGGCGACGGCGCAGCGCCACCTTCCGCTGCGGATTGCCCGGCACCTGATACAGCGCGGTGCCTTCTTGGACCCGGCGGATCGTGATGTCGCCGTCGGGCGTCGTGAGCACCACGGAGTTCACTCCGACGTCCGAGCCGTCGACACGCTGGACGTCGATGCCGAGCCGGGTACTCAGCCAGGCGGCCAGCAGCGTGGCGGGGGCGTTGTCCGGGGCCGACGCCACGACGGCGCCCGTCACCTCTGCCTGCGACTGGTCCAGCGCCGCGGCCAGCAGCGCGCGCCAGCGGGTGAGGCGGGTCCAGCTCAGGTCGGTGTCGCCTGGGGCGTGGTTCGCGGCACGGCGCACCAGAGCGTCCTGCGGATCGGATTCGCCCGAAGCGTCGGTGATGCGTCGGTCCGCGAGCTTGCCGATGGGATCCTCGGCCAAGTTGTCCGGCGCGTGGTTCGGCCACCAGACGATGGTGGGGGAGTCCGGCAGCAGCAGCGGCAGGCAGATGGCGTCGCCGTGCTCCTTCAACTCGCCGTGCAAACGCAGGACGATCAGATCGCCCGGGAGCCCTTCGCCCACCTCGATCTTGGCGTCAAGACGCGGGGCATCCGCGTCGACGTAGGTCACGACGATGACGCGCGACGGGTGCGCCGTCGCGGATGCCTTGGCCGCCTCGAGCACGGCGTCGAAGTGGAAGTCGTTGGTCACGATCAGCAGAGTGAGCACCAAGCCACTCGCCGAGCCGACGGTGCGGCGGGCCTTGATCAGTTCGGACGCGATATCGCGCGATGAGGTGTCGGTCAGGTCGATGAGCATCTACAAACTCTCCTTACGGACGGCGCCAGGCGAAGCCGTCGCGGGCGATCATGTCGTGCGCGCTCTGCGGCCCCCACGTGCCGGACTCGTACTGCTCCGGCTGCTCGTCGAGGGAGGCCCAGTACTCGATCACCGGGTCCAGGATCTTCCAGCTCAGCTCCACCTCTTCCTGCTGGGGGAACAGCGGCGGGTCGCCCAGCAGCACGTCCAAGATGAGTCGCTCGTACGCCTCGGGGGAGGATTCGGTGAATGAGCCGCCGTAGGCGAAATCCATCGACACTTCGCGGATCTCCATCTGGGTGCCCGGGACCTTCGCCCCGAACCGGAGGGTGACGCCCTCGTCCGGCTGGATGCGCATGACGAGCGCGTTCGTGCCGAGTTCCTCGGTGTCCGTGGCCGTGAACGGCAGGTGGGGGGCGCGCTTGAAGCTGAGGGCCACCTCGGTGACGCGGCGGGGCATGCGCTTGGCGGTGCGCAGATAGAACGGCACGCCCGCCCAGCGGCGGTTGTCGATGTCGACGCGCATCGCGGCGAACGTCTCGGTGGCCGATCCCTGAGGGACGCCCTCCTCCTCGAGGTACCCGATGACTTCCTTGCCACCCTGCCACCCGCGGGCGTACTGACCACGCGCGGTGTACAGGTCGTAGCGTTCGGGCACCCTGGCGGCGGCGAGCACCTTCTTCTTCTCGGTGCGCAGCTGCGACGCCTCGAACGACGTGGGCTCCTCCATCGCGGCGAGGGCGAGGAGTTGGAGGAGGTGGTTCTGCATGACGTCGCGGGCGATGCCGATGCCGTCGAAGTAGCCGGCGCGGCCACCGATGCCGATATCCTCGGCCATCGTGATCTCGACGTGGCCGACGTAGTGGTTGTTCCAAATGGGCTCGAACATCTGGTTGGCGAAGCGCAGCGCCAGCATGTTCTGGACCGTCTCCTTGCCGAGGTAGTGATCGATGCGGAACACCTCGTGCGGTTCGAACAGGGACGAGACGACGGCGTCGAGTTCCTGCGCCGACTCCAGATTGTGCCCGAACGGCTTCTCGATGACGACGCGGTTCCAGTTGTGCTCGCCGCGCTCAGTCAGGCCGTGCTTGCGCAGCTGCGAGGTGACCTGCTCGAAGCCCGATGGCGGGATGGACAGGTAGAACGCGTGGTTGCCGCCGGTGCCGCGGGCCTCGTCGAGTTCGCGGATCGTCTCGCGGAGCCGCTCGAAGGACGCATCGTCGTCGAAGGTGCCCGAGACGAACCGGATCCCCTCCAGCAGTTGCTCCCACACTTCTTCACGGAAAGGCGTGCGCGCGTTCTCCTTGACGGCGTCGTGTACCACCTGCGCGAAGTCCTGATCCTCCCAGTCGCGGCGGGCGAAGCCCACCAAACCGAAGCCGGGCGGCAGGAGGCCGCGATTGGCGAGGTCGTAGACCGCGGGCATCAGCTTCTTGCGGCTCAAATCTCCCGTCACGCCGAAGATCACGAGCACGCACGGGCCGGCGATGCGGGGGAGCCGTCGATCCCGAGGATCGCGCAAGGGGTTCACGTAGGCGTTCATCGTCACCCACCCTAACGCCGCGGGCGGCGCGGAACGAGGCATCCCAACCAGCCCGGTGTCAGGAAATGAACTGGGGGCGCCGGCAACGATTGGGGGGACTCGCGCTCCGGGGGTAGACTCCGCGGAGCGCTGCGTGTGAAATTGGAGGGTCTTGGTGGCTGTGAACTCTGTCGCTGGGGCTGACACCCAACCCGTCGATGTGGTGAAGGCCTACGTTGCCCTCACCAAGCCGCGCATCATCGAGCTCCTTCTGGTCACCACCGTGCCCGCGATGTTCCTTGCCGCCGGTGGGCTGCCGCCGTGGACGCTCATCATCGTCACGCTTGTGGGCGGCACCCTCGCCGCTGCGTCGGCCAACACGTTCAACTCCGTCCTCGACGCCGACATGGACGAGAAGATGCGGCGCACGCGCCGTCGCCCGATGGCCAGGCACCAGATTCCCCCCGCCAACGCGGTGGTATTCGGCATCGTGCTCGGCATCCTCGCGACGCTGATCCTGGGCTTCGGTGCCAACTGGCTGTCGGCCATCCTCGCTCTGGCCGCCAACGCCATCTACGTGTTCGTCTACACGATGTGGCTCAAGCGCCGCACGTGGCAAAACATCATCTGGGGCGGCATCGCCGGCTGCTTCCCGCCGCTCATCGGCTGGACCGCCGTCACAGGATCCGTCGCCTGGGCTCCGCTGATCCTCTTCGGCATCGTCTTCCTCTGGACCCCGCCGCACACCTGGGCGCTGGCGTTCCGCTACAAGGAGGATTACGCGGCCGGCGGCGTGCCCATGCTGTCGGTCGTGAAGCCCGCGCCCTTCGTGGCCATGCAGATCTTCTCGTACACCGTCGCGACGGTGGCCATGTCGCTCCTGCTGTGGCCGGTGGCGCCCACGGGCCCGCTGTACCCGATCGCCGCCGGCATCCTAGGCGCCGTCATGATCTACGAAGCAGCGCTGCTCTGGCGCCGCGCTAGGGCGGGCCATGAGGGCCCCCAGCTGAAGGCAATGCGCCTGTTCCACCTCAGCAACACGTACCTTGCGTTGCTGTTCTTGGCCGTCGCGATCGACCCGCTGATTTTCTGAGTATCGTCGGGGGATGGAGTACGTCCGGGAGCCCGACTACATCACGGTTCAGCGCGACGGCACGGTCAAGCAGCTCAACCCTTTCACCGGCACCGAGGTGTGGACCGTCCCCGGTCGCGGCAATCGGCCACTGGGTCTCTCCCGCCCCTATCCACTGCCGCTGAACGAGGCGGAGGCCGGGCGACACTGCGCCTTCTGCGAGGGACGGTACTTGGATACGCCGCCGGAGAAATCGCGCGTGGTGCGCCACGATGGGGGCTGGGAGACGCTGTATCGCCTGCCGGCTGAGGAGTTGTTCGACACCCTCGCTGAGTTCCGCCGCATCCCCAACTTGTTCGAAATCCTCAGCTTCGATTACTGGCACCACAACTACGGCTTTCAGCTGCCCGCACGGGTGCAACAGCGCCGCGACGCGTATCTCGCCTCGCCCGCCGGACTCAATCACGTGCTCGACGTCATCCGGTCCAAGCTGCTGACCTCGATGACCGATGAGGAGGTGGACGCGCTGTCGGTCGACGACCTCGTCGCCCGCGCCTCAGGTTTCTTCGGCGGCGGCCACGACGTCATCGTCGCCCGACGCCACTTCGTCGACGGTGCCACCGACGATTCGCAACTGGCGTCTTCGGGCACGCTGACCCCGGACGAGCACGAACGCTTCATCGCCTACACGGTGGAGTCGGTCAAGATGGCTTACGACGTCAACCGGTACGCCCGCTACGTCACGGTGTTCCAGAATTGGCTGAAGCCCGCCGGCGCCTCCTTCGATCATCTGCACAAGCAACTCGTCTCCATCGACGAGCGCGGCGTGCAGCACGAGGCCACGCTGGCCAAGCTGCGTCGCAACTCCAACATCTTCAACGAGGCCGGCCCGAACTACGCCTCGCAGCAGAACCTCATCATCGCCGAGAACGAGCACGCCATCGCCTTCGCCGGCTACGGCCATCGCTATCCAACGATCGAGATCTACTCGAAGTCCGAGGAGTCCGATCCGTGGCAGCAGTCCGCGGCCGAGGTGCGGGGGATGTCGGACATGATCCACGCGATGCACGCGGCCACGGGGGCCGACGTGCCATGCAACGAGGAGTGGCATTACCGGCCCATCGACGTCACCAGCCCGATGCCGTGGCGGGTGATGCTCAAGTGGCGGGTGTCGACGTTGGCCGGCTTCGAGGGTGCCACCAAGATTTACTTGAATACGATCGCACCGACTATGCTGCGTGATCGGGTCGTGACGGCGCTGCATCAGCTGCGGTCCGGATCTCGGCTGGCCGATGGCCTGTCGATCGCGACGGAGGCGGATTGCCGCCCCAACCCGCTGCGCTACTGCCGCTAGCCGCAGCCCAAACCTGAACCTCGGAAGGGACCACTGTGTCCGAGAGCCGCGTCGACCGTCGGGGCATCATTCCCATCCTTCTGGTGGGTGCCTTCGTGGTGATCCTCAACGAAACGACCATGAATGTGGGCCTCGCCAGCATCATGGCCGATTTCGGCGTGACGGAGCGCACCGCGCAGTGGCTCACCACGGCCTTCATGCTCACGATGGCCGTCGTGATCCCCGTTACCGGCTGGCTCCTCGACTGGCTGCCGACGCGCCGCGTCTTCGTCCTCGCCATGTCGCTGTTCTCAGCCGGAACGCTGATCTGTGGCGTGGCGCCGACGTTCGCGGTGCTGCTGGCCGGCCGCGTGGTGCAGGCCTCCGGCACGGCCATGATGATGCCGCTGCTGATGACGACCATCATGCAGCTCGTGCCGGCGAACCAGCGCGGCAAGACCATGGGCAACATCTCGCTCGTCATCGCAGTTGCGCCCGCGATGGGGCCGACGCTGTCCGGCATCATCCTTCGCTTCGGCTCCTGGCGTGCGATCTTCTTCGTTGTGTTGCCGATCGCCTTGGCGATTCTGGCGCTGGGCCTGTGGCGTCTGGTGGACGTGGGGGAGAACAAGCGCACGAAGCTGGACCTGATCTCCGGACCGCTCACCGTCCTGGCGTTCGGCCCTCTGGTCTACGGCCTGTCCACCGTCGGCGCCGAGGACACGCCGTTCTGGGTGCCGATGCTGGCGATCGGTGTCGGCGTTGGTGGCCTGTTCGCCTTCATGGCGCGCCAAGTGGTGCTGCAGGGCAAGGGGGAGGCGTTCCTGGATCTGCGGACGTTCACCAGGCCGCAGTTCACGATCGGCGTCCTCATGCTGGCGATCGCGATGATGGCGATGTTCGGCACTGTGATCATGCTGCCGCTGCTCCTTCAGCGCGCCTTCGGCATGGAAGCGATCAGCGTGGGGCTCATGATGCTGCCCGGCGGGATCATGATGGGCGTCCTCTCGCCGCTGATCGGTCGCCTCTATGACCGCATCGGCCCGAGGCTGCTCGTCGTCCCGGCCAGCGTCTTGGTGCTGGGCGTGTTCGTCTTCTTCTCCACCATCAACCCGGCGACCCCGTGGTGGGCGATCATGCTGGGCCACCTGGTCATGTCGGTGAGCTTCGCCGCCATCTTCACACCCCTGTTCTCGGTGGCGCTCGGCGCGCTGCCACGCTCCCTGTACTCGCACGGCTCCGCCGCGGTGGGGACCATCCAGCAGGTGGCGGGCGCCGCGGGGACGGCCGTGTTCGTCACCGTGTTCTCCATGCAGACGGCCGCCGCGCTGCCGTCCGCCCCATCAGAGGGCGCCGCCATGCTGGAGGGCGCCCACTGGGCCTTCCTCGGCGCCGGAGCCATCTGGACGGCCGCCCTGATCTGCGGGTTCTTCCTCAAGAAGCCCGACGAGGATCAGGAGCTATCGGACGAGGGCGCCGCGTTCGCGCACTGACGCCGTCGCCTCAGAGGGTGAGGCCCAGACGCTCCAAGAGGGGAGCCAGTTCGGGGTCGCGGCCGCGGAACGAACGGTAGGTCTCCATCGGATCCACCGAGCCGCCGGGTGCCAGCAGCGTCCGGCGGAAGTGTTCGCCCGCCTCGCGCACTGAACCGTCCTGCTCCGTGAACCACGCGACGGCGTCGGCGTCCATGACCTTCGCCCACGCGTAGCCGTAGTAGCTGGCCGCGTAGCCGCCGCCCCAGATGTGGGCGAAGTACTGCGTGCGGTAGCGCGGGGGGACGAGGGCCTCCACGAGGCCCCAGCGCTCCAGCGCCGCCTTCTCGAAGGCCTCCACCTCATCGGCCGACGTGGGCAGGTCCTCCAGCGGGGTCATGTGCCACGCCAAATCGAGCAACGAGGCGAGTTCCGTCTCGGCCGTCGCGTAGCCCTGGCCGAACTTGCTCGCCGCCTCCAGCTTCTCCACCCACTCAGCGGGCAGCACGCGCCCGGGAGTCCACGCCCAGTGCTCGTTGACTTGGCTGGGGAACTCGACGAAGTCGCGCGGCGTGTTGGCGCCCGAGCGGCTGGCGTACTTCGAGTCGGCCAGCAGCCCGTGCAGGGCGTGGCCGAACTCGTGGAACATGGTGATGACGTCGTCCCACGAGATCGTCGTGGTGGTCTTGGTGTAGTTGCAGTTGTTGGTGACCACCGGCAGGGAGCCGTCGCGGTGTGACTGGTCCACCAGGTTGCTCATCCATGCGCCGCCCTGCTTGGTGGGCCGGGCCCAGAAGTCCATCACGAACAGGCCAACGACGGTGCCGTCGGCCTCGCGCACCTCGAACGTTTGCGTCTCCGGGGCGTGACCAACGGCCTCGACTTCATGGAAGGTGATGCCGTACAGCTCCTCGGCGGCCGCGTAGACGGACTGGAGCACCTTGTCCACCTGCAGGTACTCGCCCAAGTCGCCCTCGTCGAAGTCGAACTTCTCCTTGCGCACGATGGCCTCGACGTAGGTCCAGTCGGCGGCGGTGAACTCGGCACCAGGGTTGAGCTCGGCGTAGCGCGCCGACAACTCCTGTGCCTCTTCGCGGGCCTTGGCCAGCGCCGACTGCGCGAGCGGGGCGAGCATCTCGAGGATCGCGTCGGTGGACTTGGCGCAGCCCGCCTCGGCGACGATGGCGGCGTGGTGCGGGTAGCCGAGCAGCGTCGCCCGCTCTGCACGCAGGCGCGCGATCTCGACGATGACACCGCGGGTGTCGAACTCGCCCGACAGGGCGCGCGTCATGGACGCCTCCAACAGCCGACGGCGGACGTCCGCGTTCGCCAGCTTCGCGCCCAGCGGCTGCTGCGTGGTGTTGACCAGCTCGATCTTGTAGCCGTCGTCAGTCTTGAGCGACTGCTTCTCGGCGTCCGTCAGGCCGTCGAGCTCCTCCTCGGAGACGGTGAAGCCACCTGCGTTTCGCGCGCCGCGGTTCAGCTGCTC
>DYZF01000266.1 GCA_020741375.1 Tessaracoccus flavescens | reverse complement strand
GCCGACATCGTCGGCAAGCCCGGCCCGGACCCGGCGCTCCAGATCGACACCGACCTTCGCCCCGAGGGCAAGGGCGGCCCGCAGGTGCGCACCGTCTCCTCCTACGCCAGCTACTACGAGAAGTGGGCGGCGACGTGGGAGCGGCAGATGCTGCTGCGGGCGCGCCCCGGTGCGGGCGACCTCCACTTGGCTGAGGCCGTCCTCGCCGACGCCGACCCCTTCCGCTATCCCGACGGCGGCCCCACGCGTGCCCAGGTGGCCGAGATCCGCAAGCTCAAGTCGCGGATGGAGACCGAGCGCATCCCGCGTGGGGTGCCGCGCGAGCGCCACCTCAAGCTCGGCCCCGGCGGCCTGTCCGAC
The DNA here is from genome assembly GCA_020741375.1 of Tessaracoccus flavescens. Taxonomy (GTDB): domain Bacteria; phylum Actinomycetota; class Actinomycetes; order Propionibacteriales; family Propionibacteriaceae; genus Arachnia; species Arachnia flavescens_A. The sequence goes on along the minus strand of DYZF01000266.1, from coordinate 4,060 downwards.
GTGGAGTGGACCGTCCAGCTGCTCCAGCTCCGGCACGGCTACGAGCATCCCGGCCTTCGCCGCACGTCGACGCTCGACACGCTGGAACTCCTTGCCAAGCTCGAACTCGTGACGGCGCAGCAGGCCACGCGGATGTCTGAAGCGTGGCACCGGGCGAGCATGCTGCGCGACGCGATCATGCTCGTGCGCGGACGGGCCAGCGATTCCCTCCCCGCCGACGTGCGCGAGCTGGGCGCCATCGCTGAGCTCCTCGGCTACCGATCCGGGGAGGCCTCGTGGCTCCTCGACGACACCCGTCGCCTCATGCGGCGCTCCGCCGAGACCGTCGACGAGCTCTTCTGGAGGTCCTAGGGGGCCTTCGGGCTGCCCTGCTAGGCTGGGCGCAACGTGTTCCGGGGTCGGTGCAAGTCCGAACCGGCGGTGATAGTCCGCGACCCTCACGGCCACCATGGCCCTGAGGCTGACTCGGTGAAATTCCGAGACCGACAGTCAAAGTCTGGATGGGAGGAACACGCGCCACGTTCCGCGTGCGCGTCGGCCGCCGGCCGAACGCTCCGCGCTTATCGTTGGTGCGTACCCCGGGCCTGAGGAAGGACGGGGTAGATGACCACCGCAGAGCGACGCAGGGCGCGCACCATGGCGCACCTGGGGCTCTGGTCTGCCTACACCGCCCGCACCAGGCCCGTGAAGGGCCGCTGGCTCCCAGCGGCCGTCGCCTTCGCCGTCACGATCGGCGTGTGGTGGCTGGTCACAGCGTCGGGGATGGTGGAGCCGCTCTACCTGCCCAACCCGATCGACGTCGTGGCCCGGATGATCGACCAAGCCAGACTCGGCATCGCGTGGCGCTACCTGTCGCCGACGATCGCCGCCGCTCTGCTCGGTACCGCGATCGCCGTGGCCGTGGCGCTACCGCTGGGGATCTTGGTCACCCACTCCCGTCTGCTCGCAGCGGTCGTGGAGCCGCTCGTGGCGATCACGCAGACGGTGCCGATGGTGGCCATCGCGCCGCTGCTGGTGCTGTGGATCGGCTACGGCACGGTGCCGATCGCCGTCCTCTGCGCGATCATGGCGTTCTTCCCGATGGTGACCACGACGGTGGTCGGTCTCCGCAACCTCGATATGAGGGTGGTGGAGAACGCACTGCTCGACGGCACCAGCTCCTGGCAGCGACTCGTCCACATCGAAGGGCCGATGGCTGCGCCGTCGATCCTGGCCGGCATTCGCGGTGGCGTGGTGCTGGCCATGACCGGCGCCGTCGTCGGCGAACTGGTGATGGGCGGATCCGGCATGGGAACCCTGCTCACGTTGTCCCGAGAGGCTGCAGACACCGCCGGCATGTTCGCCGTCGTGGCCTGGATCAGCCTCGCCGCCATGGTGCTGTACGGCCTCGTGCAGCTACTGGAACGCGCCGCAGTGGCCCGCCTTCAAGGAGAAAACACATGATCAACCGCCGTACCTTCCTCACCGCCGCCGCCCTCACCGCCGCTGTGGGCGCAGTGGGCTGCTCGCGCACGTCGCCGCAGGTCACCGACGGCGCCATCACCGTCGGCCTCACCTACATCCCCAACGTGCAGTTCAGCGCCTTCTACCTCGGCGTGGCCGAGGGGCTGTTCAGCAAGCGGGGCCTGGATGTGACGCTGCGCCACCACGGCCAGCAGGAGGACGTGTTCGGGGCGGTGCTCTCCGGCCAGGAGAACGTCGTCTTCGCCTCCGCCGACGAGGGGGTCGTCGCCGCGGCCCGTGGGCAGGATCTTCGCACCTTCGCCACCAGCTACCAGCAGTACCCCAACGTGGTGCTGAGCACCGCTGACGGCGTCGACCCAGCGGCCGGGCTCGCAGCGCTGAAGGGGCGCTCGCTCGGCATTCCCGGGCACTTCGGCTCCAGCTACTACGCGGCACTGGCCGCCTTGCACACGGCGGGCCTGACCGAGTCCGACGTGAAGCTGGTGGACATTGGCTACACGCAGCTGAGCGCCCTGGCGAGCCGGCAGGTGGACTTCGTGGTGGGCTTCCGCAACAACGAACTGGTGCAGCTGCGGGGCCAGGGCATTGAGCCGACGGTGTTCTCCGTCAGCCCCGAGGGGGCGCCGACGCTCGTGGGCCCGAGCCTGATCACCGCAGGCGCCGCCGTCGCCGACGACGTCCTCAAGGCGACCAGCGAGCTGTGGCAGATCGACGGCGCGGTCTCGGTCGCGCCCGACGCGGGTGCCTTCGAGCGGATGGGCGCCTTCCTGCGCGACGCCGGCGTCATCGACACCGTGCCGGAGAACACCTATATCGACTTGGGCCTCTGAGCGTCCGTCACGTTCCCGCCTACAGCAGAGCGCGCAGGCTGTCGCTCACCAGCGCAGCGACGGCCGCGCGAGCGCTCGGCGCGTCCGACGCCGCCCGCGCCGCGACCGCCATCTGCCGGCACTCCTCGAGGGTGTGTTGACGCAGCGCGAAGCGCACGAGCGGCACCCTCGACGGCGCCATCGACAGGCTGGTGACGCCCAAGCCGGCCAGCACGAGCGCCATGAGGGCGTCACCCGCGGATTCACCGCAGACGCCGATGGGCTTGCCCGCCTCGCGACCCGCGTCACAGGCGACCGCGATCAGGTCCAGCACCGCCGGTTGGAACGGGTCCAGCAGGTCTGACAACTCGCCCAACAGGCGATCCGCCGCCATCGTGTACTGGGCGAGATCGTTGGTGCCCAAGCTGGCGAAATCGCATCCCGCCAGCACGTCGCGGGCGCGCAGCGCGGCGGCCGGCACCTCGATCATGGTGCCCGCGACCTCTATGCCCGCCGCGTGCGCGGACTCGGCGAACTCGGCCGCCTCTGCGGCGGTCGCCACCATGGGGGCCATCACCTTGACGGTCGCGCCGGTGCGACGCTGCGCCTCGGCAAGGGCCGCGAGCTGATCCGCCAACAGCGTCGGTCGCTCGGTCATGAGGCGGAGGCCGCGACGGCCCAGCGCCGGGTTGGGCTCGGCGCCGAGGTTGGCGAAGGCCAAAGGCTTGTCGGCGCCGGCGTCGAGCGTGCGGACGGTGACGGGCCGGTCGCCGAACGGAGCCAGCACGTCGGTGTAGATCTGGGCCTGCTCGTTGACCGTCGGCGCCCGATCGGCGGAGAGGAACACGAACTCGGTGCGGAAGAGCCCCACGCCTTCGACGTCTCCGGCCGTCTCGGCGTCGGCCACAGAGCCGATGTTGGCGAGCAGCGCGACGGCGTGCCCGTCGGCGGTGGCGCCCGGCCCCGTGACGTCGTTGATCCGGGCCCTCGCCTCGGCGCGGGCGTTGAGCGCCTCGATGGTGGCGGCGCTCGGGGCAACCGTGACGACGCCGGTGTCGCCGTCGAACGCAACCACGGTGCCAGCGCGCAGATCCATGACGCCAGAGGCGCGGACGACGGCGGGCAGGCCGCGCTGCGCGGCGAGGATTGCGGTGTGGCTGGTGCGGCCACCGGCCTGCGTGATGAGGCCGAGCACCAACTGTGGGTCCAGAAGGGCGGTCTCGGCCGGAGCGAGATCTTCGGCCACGACGATCGACGGCGCGGTCAGCTCCGGCACCCCAGGGATCGGGGTGCCGAGCAGGAACGCCTCGGCCCGCGCTCCGACGTCGCGCAGGTCCGACACCCGCTCCGCGAGGTATCCGCCCAAGGTGAGGAGTTGGTCGGCGAAGCCGTCGAAGGCGCCGCGCAGGGCGTGTGCCGGGCCGAGCCCCTCGGCCAACTTGACCTCGATGGCGTCCACCAAGCCGGGGTCGCGGGCGATCATCGCGGCGGCGGCCACCATGTCTGCGGCCTCGCCGTCGAGCCGTCCAGCCCGCTCGTCCAAGTCTTCAGCCACGGCCTCGAGCACAGCTGCGAGCAGCGCCAAATCCGCGACCGGGTCTGCCGACGGCGGCTCATCGTCCGGCAGCGGCTGCGGCGGCACGACGATGGCGATCGGTCCGACGGCGACGCCAGAACTCACCCCCACCCCGGTGAGGGTCATTTCTTGGCTGGACGACTCATGTGTCACGCCGGCACCTCCAAGCGCTGGATCGACTGTGGCGACCGTCCCAAACTAGACCACCGCC
>DYZF01000265.1 GCA_020741375.1 Tessaracoccus flavescens | reverse complement strand
ATCGCGCTCACGATTCTGGGCGTCGGCACCGCCGCGTCGCTGGCGTCGATGCTGGGCGGCGTGTGGGTGGTCCGGGCCGGTGTGGTCGTCGCCATTCTCATGGCCTTCGCCGCCACCTACGTCGCGTGGCGCGAGCTGAAGCTTGAGCGCGAGAAGCACGCCGTCGAGATCAAGCGCGAGGTGTCGCTGCGTTCGGTGCAGGCCGCTCGTTTCCACAACGAGTCCGTCGCCATGATCGACCGGTACAACGCTCGCGCCGAGAACCTGCAGGCCGTCATCGCGAAGCTCCGCAGCCAGTTGGGCGCAGCTCGCTCCGAGCTGTCGTCCATGCGCGGCAATGCCGCCTGGCTCCGCGCCGAGGTGGCCGAGCGCCAGTCGCGCATCGAGCAGCTGGAGCGTCGCATCGCCGAACTCGAAGCCGAAGACACCGCCAACATCGTCCAGCTGCCGCGCACGGTCACCCCGAGCATCGACGACATCTGGGGCGAGGACGAGCACCCCACCATGGTTGACCTGGCCAAGATGAACCTCGACGGGGTCCCCGCGCCGCTGGCGAAGGAAGCCTGAGCCGCCTAGCTTGATTGAGCCCCGCGATCCGAGTGGTCGCGGGGCTCTTTCGTTTCCAGGGGCAGGCCTATTTGTCGGCGTCGCCGATCGTGTAGCCCAAGGAGGCCACCACGTCGGCGATCTGGTCGACGCGCGCGCCCTTGAGAGCCGTGCCCAGCGCCGACAGGTTGCTGAACGACGGCGTCCGCAGCCCCACCCGCCACGGGGTGGGCCCGCCGCGCGAGACGAGGAAGCACGACGCGATGCCCCAGGGCGCCTCGATCGAGATGTCATGCTCACCCTCGGGCACCTTGAGCCGACGCGACAGCCGCACCGACACGTCGCCCGGGGTCTGCTCGGCCACCGCACGCGCCATCCGGATCATGTCCACCGACGTGCCCAGCTCATCGATGAGGACGCCGAAGCGGGCTTCCGCGTCGCCGGCCGTCCGCGTCTGCACCGGACGGTGGAGTTGGCCGTAGGCGAGGTAGCCGGAATGGCGACGGTCCAGATCGAGGCCCGCTGCACGCGAGACGGGGCCTGAGAGCCCGAAGCCCAAACAATCGGTTTCGGAGAGAACGGCCAGCCCCCTGAAGCGGTCCGTGGAGGTGAGGACCCCGCGGAGGTCGGCCGCCGTCTTGGCGACGTCGTCGAGCACATCGTCCAATGCCGCGAGCCAGCCGTCGGGACAATCCGAGGCCAATCCGCCCACCCGATTCAGCATCGGGTGAACCCTATTGCCGGTCCACTCGAGAAAGGCCTGTCGAATTCGTTCGACGGCGCCCCACAATTGCGTCTCTACGGCACCGTCGGCGAGATAGCTGAGAAAGCCCAGATGGCTGTGAATTCGAGCCAATTCGGCCAGCAGCGTCCGGAGCACTGTTGCGCGCGGCGTCGGCGTCAACCGCATGGCGCTTTCCATGGCCAACGTGATGCTCAGTTCGCCACTGAAAGCGGCCATCCAATCGTGCCGATCGGCGAGCATGATCATGGCGCGATAGTCGCGCACCTCGAACAGTTTCTCCGCGGCGCGGTGCCCGTACCCGCTCAGCACGTCCGCCGACTCGATGATCTCGCCGTCGCCCACCTGAGCATTGATCGTGATCATTCCGGCCTGAGTTGGGTGCCGCGGGCCGAGAGTGATGTGCCCATATCCCGGGAGCGTCAAACCGCCGACGGTGAACTGAATGGTTGGCATATCGGCGGCTCCACAAATGCGAAAAATAACTTGCGTGGTGTGAACTCGTAAAGGAGTATTGTCCCGAACCACTCTACTGAGGAGCAATTCCATGGCTCGCAAGATCAAGGTATTCCTTGTCGATGACCTCGACGGTTCGGACAACGCCGAAACCGTTGAATTCTCGCTCGATGGGACGGACTACACCATCGACCTTTCCGCCACCAATAAGGCGAAACTGTTCGACGCCCTCGAGCCCTTTGTCAGCAGCGCCACCAAGGTGGGACGCAAGGCTAAGGGTCGCGCCGGTAAGTCGGCCGCGAAGTCGTCCACTGATCTTGCCGCCGTCCGCGAATGGGCGCGGGCCAACGGATACAAGGTGTCGGATCGCGGACGCATCCCGGCCACCGTGCTGGACGCCTACAACGCGGCCACCGGTTCGTAGTTGCAGCGTTCGCGGTCGGAGAACCGCGGATGCTTTGTTCCCTTCGCAGCGTTAGTAAGCTTGGACGAAGTGACCCGACGCTCGCCGTCGGGCCACAGGAGGGAAGTACATGATGTTCGAACGGTTCACCGACCGCGCGAGGCGCGTGATCGTGCTCGCACAGGACGAGGCGAAGCTGCTCAACCACAACTTCATCGGCACCGAGCACATCCTGCTCGGCCTGATCCATGAGGGTGAAGGGGTCGCGGCCAAGGCGCTCGAGTCGCTGGGCATCGCGCTGGAGGCTGTCCGCGAGCAGGTCGAAGACATCATCGGTCAGGGCCAGCAGGTGCCGACGGGGCATATCCCGTTCACGCCCCGCGCCAAGAAGGTGCTGGAGCTGTCGCTGCGCGAAGCCCTGCAGATGAATCACAACTACATCGGCACCGAGCACATCCTGCTCGGCCTCATTCGTGAGGGCGAGGGCGTGGCTGCTCAGGTGCTCATCAAGCTCGGCGCAGACCTCAACCGGGTCCGCAGCACCGTGCTCCAGCTCATCACGGGCTACCAGGGCCGCGAGGCCTCCATGTCCGGCGCACCCGAGACGGGCCCGGACAAGAGCAGCTCGCAGGTGCTGGACCAGTTCGGCCGCAACCTGACGCAGGCCGCGCGTGAGAACCAGCTCGATCCTGTCATCGGCCGCGTCAAGGAGATCGAGCGCGTCATGACCGTGCTGAGCCGCCGCACCAAGAACAACCCGGTGCTGATCGGCGAGCCGGGCGTCGGCAAGACCGCCGTCGTGGAGGGCTTGGCGCAGGCCATCGTCCGCGGCGACGTGCCGGAGACGCTGCGCGACAAGCAGATCTACACGCTGGATCTCGGCGCACTGGTTGCCGGCTCGCGGTACCGCGGT
>DYZF01000264.1 GCA_020741375.1 Tessaracoccus flavescens | reverse complement strand
GAGAAGTTCTACGGTTCCGCCCACGCCGGCACCTGGCCCTACGGACTGCCGGAGCTGCCCGGTCAGCGCCAGAAGCTGGCGGGCTCAAAGCGCGTGGCCGTGCCCGGGTGCTACCCGACAGCCTCCACGCTGGCGCTCTTGCCCGCGGTGTCCGCCGGCCTGATCGACGCCGGCCAAATCGTCATCGTTGCGGCCAGCGGTGTGTCGGGTGCGGGCAAGTCTTTGAAGCCGCACCTCCTCGGATCGGAGACGATGGGCAACATGAGCCCCTACGGGGTCGGCGGCATGCACCGACACACCCCGGAGATCATTCAGAACCTGTCGCTGGTCACCAGTGAGAGCGTCAACGTCAGTTTCACCCCCCTGCTGGCTCCCATGCCGCGGGGCATCCTGGCCACGTGCTCGGCACCGATCGCCGACGGCGTGACCGCGGCCCAAGCGCGCTCCGCCTACACCGAGTTCTACGCCGATGAGCCGTTCGTCGAGGTGCTGCCCGAGGGCGTCTGGCCGCAGACCGCGGCCGTCGTCGGCTCCAACAGGGTGTCTGTGCAGGTGACGGTCGATCCGTCGGCCGGCCGCCTCATCGCAATCGCCGCGGAGGACAACCTCACCAAGGGAACCGCCGGCGGCGCCATCCAATCGATGAACCTCGCTCTAGGCTTGGCGGAGACGACTGGCCTCAGCGCCGTCGGCATCGCACCCTGACCGGAAGGCAGAACGCACGTGAACTCCTCACCCTCCACCACCGGCGTCACGCTGCCCGCGGGCTTCGTGGCCGCCGGCGTCACCGCTGGCCTCAAGGCCAGCGGCAAGTCTGACGTCGCCGTCGTGCAGAACCTCGGCCCCAGCATGGCGGCCGCGGCTGTCTTCACCACCAACCGTGTCTTCGCCGCCCCCGTCAAGTGGTCCCGCCAAGCGGTGGCCGACGGCCAGCTGCAGGCTGTCGTACTGAACTCCGGTGGAGCCAACGCGTGCACGGGCCCGGACGGATTCACCGATTCCGCCACCACGGCCTCCCGTGTGGCCGATCGGCTCAGCCTGATCACCGACAACGTGGCCGTGTGCTCCACCGGCCTCATCGGCGTGCGGCTCCCGATGGACAAGCTCCTCGCCGGCGTCGACGATGCCTGCGCGGCTCTGGATGCCGACGGCGGCGCCGATGCCGCGGCGGCGATCATGACCACCGACACCGTCGCCAAGGAGGCCGGTCTCACCCGCGACGGCTGGTCGGTCGGCGGTATGGCCAAGGGCGCGGGCATGCTCGCGCCCGGCCTTGCCACGATGCTCGTCGTGCTGACCACCGACGCAGACCTCCCCGCCGCAGACTTGGACGCCGCGCTCAAGGAGGCGACGCGACTAAGCTTCGACCGGGCGGACTCCGACGGCTGCATGTCCACCAACGACACCGTCCTCCTCCTGGCCAGCGGCGCCTCCGGCATCACGCCCGAGCTGGAAGAGTTCACCCAGACGCTGACCGGACTGTGCCAAGACTTGGCCCGGCAGCTGATCGCCGACGCGGAAGGCGCGGCGCACGAGATCGCCATCGAGGTGACGGGGGCGGCGTCCGAGACCGACGCCGAGTTGGTCGGCCGGGAGATCGCCCGCTCCAACCTCTTCAAGTGCGCCATCTTCGGTCAGGACCCGAACTGGGGGCGCGTGCTCTCTGCCATCGGCGTCACCGACGCCGAGTTCGAACCGGAGCACCTTGACGTCTCGTTCAACGGGGTCATGGTCTGTCGCGGGGGGCAGATCGGCGACGACCGCGCCCTCGTGGACCTGAGCGGGCGCCAGGTGACCGTCACCGTGAACCTCAACGCCGGCGACGAGTCGGCCACCATTCTCACCAACGACCTCACGTACGACTACGTGAAGGAGAACGCGGAGTACTCCACCTAAATGATGACCAGAACTCGGATCCAGCAGCAGCCGGAGCTGATCGCCAAAGCCGGCACCCTCATCGAAGCCCTCCCGTGGTTGGCCGAGTACGCGGGGGAGACCGTCGTCATCAAGTACGGCGGCAACGCCATGACCGACGAGTCGCTCAAGCGGGCCTTCGCGGAGGACATTGTGTTTCTCCGTCGAGTGGGGGTCAAGCCTGTCGTCGTGCACGGCGGCGGGCCGCAGATCTCCTCAATGCTCGACAAACTGGACATCACCTCGGAGTTCCGTGGCGGCCTCCGCGTCACCTCTCCCGAGGCCATGGACGTCGTCCGCATGGTTCTCGTCGGCCAAGTCGGTCGCGAGTTGGTGAACCTGATCAACCAGCACGGCCCGTTCGCCGTCGGCATGTCGGGCGAAGACGGTGGCCTCTTCACCGCCAAGCGACGCGGCCTCGTCGTCGACGACGAGGAGATCGACCTGGGTCTGGTCGGCGATGTGAAGTCGGTCAATCCGAGCTCACTCATCGACCTCATCGACGCGGGACGGATCCCGGTGGTGGCCACCGTCGCGCCCGATCGCGACGGACAGGTCCACAACGTCAACGGCGATACCGCTGCGGCCGCTCTGGCGGTGGCTCTCGGCGCGAAGCGCTTGGTGATGCTGACCAACGTGGCCGGCGTGTACGCCAACTACCCCGATGAGGAATCGGTCATCACGCAGATCTCGACGGAGGAGGTGCGCGAGATGCTGCCATCGCTCGATTCGGGGATGATCCCGAAGATGGAGGCCTGCCTGCGCGCGGTCGAGGGCGGCGTCACGTCCGCCACCGTGATCGACGGGCGGCTCCCGCACTGCCTGCTGCTGGAGATCTTCACGGACGAAGGCATCGGAACCATGGTGACGAACGAGGGGGACGCATGACGCAGCACTCACTGACCGAGCGCTACACCGAGGTGATGATGAACGCCTTCGGAGCGCCGAAGCGTGTGTTTGAGCGCGGCGAGGGTGTGCACCTGTTCGACGCCGACGGCAACCGGTACCTCGACCTGCTCTCCGGGCTGGCCGTCAACGGGCTGGGGCACGCGCATCCCGGCGTGACGGAGGCCATCTCGCGGCAGTTGGGCAAGCTGGGGCACGTCTCCAACTTCTTCGCCTCCGAGCCGCAGATCCGACTGGCCGAGCGGCTCGCGGAGGCGTCCGGCGCCGAGAAGACCAGGGTTTTCTTCACCAACTCCGGCACCGAAGCCAACGAGGCGGCGTTCAAGCTCACCAGGCTCACGGGACGCACCAAGATCATCGCCATGGAGGGCTCGTTCCACGGTCGGACGATGGGTGCGCTGGCGCTGACGCACAACGAGAAGTACCGCGCTCCCTTCGAGCCCCTCCCCGGCGACGTGACGTTCGTGCCGTACGGCGACATCGACGCGCTGCGTGCAGTGGTGGACGATTCCGTCGCCGCGGTCATCGTCGAGACCGTGCAGGGCGAGAACGGCGTGATCCCGCTGCCGGAGCACTATCTGGTCGAGGCCCGTGAGGTCACGGACCGTTACGACAGCTTGCTGTGGGTCGATGAGGTCCAAACCGGGATCGGCCGGTGCGGCGAGATCTTCTCACACGTCGCCGACGGCGTCGTGGCCGATCTGGTGACCGTCGCCAAGGGTCTCGGCAATGGATTCCCGATCGGGGCATGCCTCGCGTCCGGGCGCGCCGTCGATCTGCTGCAGCCCGGCCAGCACGGCACCACCTTCGGCGGTAACCCGGTCGCCGCGGCGGCCGGCAATGCCGTCCTCGACATCCTCGCCTCGGGAGTCTTAACGATGTCGAAGAAGACCGCGGGGTGGTTCGCCGAGGAACTGCGGGGCGTCAATCACCCGCTGATCGACCACCTTCGAGGTCGCGGGATGCTGTTCGGGCTGGTGCTGACGGCCGACGTCGCGGCTCAGGTCGCCGACATCGCACTCGGTCAGGGGTTCATCATCAACGCCCCAAGGCCCAATGTGCTGCGGTTGGCCCCGCCGCTGATCGCCACGCAGGACGACTTGGCTGAGTTCGTCGACAAGCTGCCCAACTTCCTCGATGTCTGAGGTCACGCGGGCGGGGCGTCTGGCCACGCTGCGTCAGTTGCTCGCCGAGGCCAAGTACGGCTCTCAGGCGGAGCTGATCGAGGCGTTGGCCGAGCACGGGATCGCCGTGAGCCAGCCCACATTGTCCAAGGATCTGCTGGAACTCGGGGCGGTCCGGCAGCGGTCGCTCGGGGGAGCGCTGGTCTACGCGGCGTCGTCGGACGAGGCCGAGGGGGCGGCGCTCGAGAAGTTGGCGAAGCTCTGCTCCGAGCTGCTCCAGTCCATCCGCCACGCCGGCACCCAGATCCTCGTCAAGACTCCGCCCGGTGCGGCCCAGTACTTCGCGTCCTACCTGGACCTGGCATCGCTTCGGGGGGTCCTCGGCACCATCGCCGGCGACGACACCGTCCTCGTGATCGCCATCGACGACGACTCGGCGGAGCGCCTCGTGACCGCCATTTCAGACATGACCAAAACCGGCCGACCAGCAAAGGAACTCGTGTGAGCACTGACCAGGGACGACTGTGGGGTGGCCGCTTCGCCGGCGGGCCCAGCGAAGCGATGTTCGCGCTCAGCAAGTCGACGCAGTTCGACTGGCGCCTCGCCCTGCATGACATCGCGGGCTCACGCGCCCACGCCAAGGCACTCCACGCCGCCGGGCTGCTCGACAGTGAGCAGGCCGCCGCGATGGACGAGGGATTGGCCGAATTGGCTCGGCGCGTCGAGGCGGGGGAGTGCCTGCCGGCGGACAGCGACGAGGACGTGCACGGCGCGCTGGAGCGTGGCCTCAAGGAAATCGTCGGCGCTGATCTGGGCGGACGCATCCGGGCCGGCCGTTCGCGCAACGACCAGATCGCCACCCTCATCCGCAGCTACCTGCGCGAAGAGATCCGGCTGATCGCTCAGGATCTCGACGGCGTGATCGACGCCTTGGCCACCCAAGCCGAGAAGCATCTCGGGGCGGTCATGCCGGGCCGCACCCATTTGCAATCCGCGCAGCCCATCCTGCTCAGCCACCACCTGCTGGCGCATGCGTGGCCCCTCGTGCGCGACATCGACCGCCTCCGGGATCTCGACAAGCGTCTGGCCGTCAGCCCCTATGGTTCCGCCGCGCTGGCCGGCACGTCACTCGGCTTGGATCCGTCGCTCGTCGCCCGTGAACTCGGCTTCGAATCGTCGGTCGCCAACTCGATCGACGGCACAGCGGCCCGCGATCTGATCGCTGAGGCGGCCTTCGTTCTGGCTCAGGTGGGAGTGGACCTGTCCCGCCTGTCCGAGGACGTCATCATCTGGTGCACGGCCGAGTTCGGCTTCGCCACCCTCGACGATGCGTGGTCCACCGGCAGCTCGATCATGCCGCAGAAGAAGAATCCCGACGTGGCTGAACTGGCCCGCGGCAAAGCCGGGCGCCTCATCGGAAACTTGGCTGGTCTGCTCGCGACCCTCAAGGGCCTGCCGCTGGCCTACAACCGGGATCTGCAGGAGGACAAGGAGCCCATTTTCGACGGCATCGACCAGTTGCACGTCCTGATCCCAGCCGTCGCTGGCATGGTGGGCACGCTCACGTTCCATCGCGAGCGAATGGCCGAGGTGGCACCCCGCGGCTTCTCGCTGGCCACGGACGTGGCAGATCACCTCGTGCGCTCCTCGGTTCCGTTCTCGGTGGCCCACGAGGTCGCCGGGGAGACGGTCCGCTACTGCGAGAGCAACGGCAAGACCCTGCAAGACCTCACCGCGGACGACCTGCCGAAGATCTCCGAGCACCTCGACGAATCGGTGCTCAGCGTCCTCACCGTCGACGGCTCCGTGGCGTCCAGGGACGGTCGCGGCGGCACCGCGCCGGTCAGGGTGGCCGAGCAGGCGGAAGAGCTGCGGGCGGTCCAACGCGAGATGGCGGAGTGGGCTACCACGTAGACGGCTAGGGTGAACGCGACAACCGATCTCGGAGGAAGCAATGTCGCGCCTCACCGTTGACGAACTCATCTCCACCGTCGTCGATGACGGCTCGTTCGAGCCGTGGTCGATGGAGGTCGCCGACAGCGCCGTCGTCGAGACCTATCTCGACGAGCTGACCGCGGCGAGGGCCGGCACCGGTCGCGACGAATCCGTCGTCGCCGGCAGCGGCACCATCAACGGCCGACGCGTCGCCATCGTCGGAGGCGATCCCGCCTTCCTCGGCGGGTCGATCGGCGTGTCCGCAGGGGAGCGGCTCACCTTGGCGATCGAGCGCTCCACCCACGAGCGTCTGCCCATCGTGGCCCTCCCCGTGGGGGGCGGCACCCGCATGCAGGAAGGAACCATCGCTTTCCTCCAGATGGTGAAGATCACCGGCGCGGTCATGGCGCACAAGGAGGAACGGCTCCCGTACGTCGTCTACCTCCGTCACCCCACCATGGGGGGAGTCTTCGCATCCTGGGGCTCGCTGGGTCACGTCACGCTCGCCCAGCCCGGAGCCCTCGTCGGGTTCCTCGGGCCACGCGTGTACGAGGCCCTCTACGGGGCGCCGTTCCCGCCCGGAGTGCAGTTGTCGGAGAACTTGGCCGAGCGTGGCGTGATCGACGCCGTCGTCGCTCCCGAGGATCTTGCCGCGACGCTCACCCGCATCCTCAACGTCATCGCCGAGCGCCCGGCCGGGGGAGAGCCCAGCGAACCGCTCGAGCCGCAACCCACCTTCGTCCCGGCGTGGGAGTCGGTGCTCCACACCCGGCGCGAGGACCGTCCCGGGCTGCGCGACCTGCTCGACGTCGCAGCCAGCGATGTGACGATGCTCAACGGCACCGGCGACGGCGAATCCCACCCCGGATCCGTGCTCGCGCTCGTGCGGTGGGGCAACGCGCCGTGCGTCGTCGTGGGGCAGGACCGCCACGATCAGGGACGCCCCCTCGACCCGGCGGCGCTGCGCGAGGTGCGACGCGGCATCCGGCTCGCCCGCGAGTTGAAGCTGCCGCTGGTCAGCGTGATCGACACGCCTGGGGCTGCGCTCTCGAAGGAGGCGGAGGAGCGGGGCCTCGCGTCCGAGATCGCCCGCACGCTCAGCGAGCTGCTCACGCTGCCGACGCCGACCGTCAGCCTGTTGATGGGCCAAGGAACCGGCGGCATCGCCCTCGCCCTCACCCCGGCGGACCGCGTGGTCGCGGCTGAGCATGCGTGGCTTGCGCCGCTGCCGCCGGAGGGTGCCTCGGCCATCATGTTCAGGGACACCGACCACGCCGCGGACATGGCTGTTGCCCAAGGGGTCTGTTCGACGTCGTTGGTGAAGAACGGAATCGTCGACCGGATCGTGCGTGAACCGGCAGACCCGGCGGCGGAGCGCGAAGCGTTCTGCCGGGCGTTGGGGGAGGCCCTGCACGACGAGGTGCTGCGGGTCATCGCGATGCCGAGCAAGCAGCGCCGTGAGCAGCGACACCGGAGGTACCGCTCCCTCGGGCTATGCTGACCCGCGTGAATGCACTCCTTGACGACCTCCGTTGGCGTGGGCTGATCGCTCACTCGACCGATCCGGACGCGCTCGCTGCGCATCTGGATTCCGGATCCGTCAAGTTCTATATCGGCTTCGATCCGACGGCGCAGAGCGTTCACACCGGCAACCTCGTGCAGGCGCTGCTCGCTCGCCGGCTTCAGGATGCGGGCCACCAGCCGTTCATGCTGGTCGGCGGCGCCACCGGGCTCATCGGCGATCCGAAGGAGTCCGGGGAGCGGGTAATGAACCCGGTGGAGACCGTCGCCGAATGGGTGGAGCGGATTCGCGCCCAGGTGGGCCGCTACGTCTCCTTCGAGGGCAGCAACGCCGCCACGATGGTCAACAACTACGACTGGACCAGCCAGATGTCGGTGCTGGAGTTCCTCCGCGACGTCGGCAAGCACTTCCCGGTCAACCGGATGCTGGCCCGCGACGTCGTTGCCCGACGGCTCGAGGCCGGCATCTCGTACACGGAGTTCTCCTACGTGCTGCTCCAGTCGATGGATTTCCGCGAGCTGTACCGACGCCACGGCGTCACGATGCAGACGGGCGGCTCTGATCAGTGGGGCAACATCACGGCCGGCGTCGAGTTGATCCGTCGTTCCGATCAGGGGAAGGCGCACGCCTTGGCCACGCCCCTCCTGACGAAGGCCGACGGCACGAAGTTCGGCAAGACCGAATCGGGCACCGTCTGGCTGGACCCGGAGCTCACGTCGCCGTATGCGTTCCACCAGTTCTTCTTGAACGCCGAGGACGCCAAGGTGATTGATTACCTCAAGGTGTTCTCGTTCCGCTCGAGGGAGGAGATCGAAGCGCTGGAGCAGGCGACGATCGACGCTCCGTTCAAGCGCGAAGCCCAGAAGGCTCTCGCCGACGACGTGACGGACCTCGTCCACGGTGAATCCGAGCGCAAGGCTGCCGTGGCGGCTGCGGGCGCTCTGTTCGGTCGAGGTGAGCTGGCCGAGCTCCAGCCGCAGACCTTGGAGCGCGTTCTGCGCGAGGTGGGAGGAAAGCCCGTCGCGGCCGATACGTCGATTGTGGACGCCATGGCCGAGGCGGGGATCGTCGAGTCCAAGTCGGCTGCCCGGCGAGCCATCGCCGAGGGAGGCGCGTACCTCAACAACGAGAAGGTCACGGATCCAGACCTTGTCTTGTCGCCGGAGCGTCTGCTCCACGGGCGGTTTGCGGTGCTGCGCCGCGGCCGCAAGACCGTGGGCGGCGTCTTCCTCAACTGAGCGCTCTGGGCGCGGGGCTCAGGCCCCGCGCTCGGTGAGGCCCTCTACTCCGTGCGAGTGAACCACCTTGCGTGTGCGCGCGGCTGAGGCGCGCATCTGCTCTGCCAGTGCCGAGTCACCCTTGGACAGCTCGTCGGGAATGACGAACACTCGGGCGGGTGAGCTCTTGGAGTGTCGGGTGATGAACGTGGGCGCATACTCGGCAGCGCTGGCGGTGAACTTCCCGTCCGGCCCCTCTGTGAACGTGATCTGCGCCACATACCCGTCGTACGTCCAGGGCTTCGATGGACCGCTCGACGCGATCAGGTTGCCCGCTCCGTAGACGACCCACTTGTCGTTGACCCGATCGATGGGTTGCACGACGTGGGCATGCTGTCCGAAAACCAGATCGACATCCGGGGAGGCCGTGACCTTGTCCGCAAAGGCCTTCTGGTCTGAGTTGATCTTGGTGGAGTACTCGGTGCCGGCATGGATGTGGACGGTGACGATGTCGGCACCAGCCGCGCGAGCCTTCTGTGCGTCGGCGATAGCCTTGTCGGCGTCGAGGATGTCC
>DYZF01000263.1 GCA_020741375.1 Tessaracoccus flavescens | reverse complement strand
GACGAAGAGTGGGGCGGGGATGGGGCCTTCGCGGTGGGTCGGGCGTTGGGGCGTTCACGCGTGCGATATGCGCGTGAACAGCCCCTGGGCGAGAAGGCCCCCTCCCCGTCCCGCTCGCCCCGACCACGGCGACCCCTGCCGGACCTGAGTGCCGGAGCGCCGAGGATGAGGGGCCGTCGTCGTCCCTAGTGCAAGCCGGGTGCAACGCCACAACGTTCGCTCAGTGCAGGGCCTGCCGGCGGCTCTAGCGACGACGGCCCCTCATCCTCACCACTCCTCAACGTGGCACTCCCCTACCGGACCTTGGAACGCGACGACGCAAGCGCTCAGGCCAAGAGTGGGGCGGGGAGGGGGCCTTCACGGTGGGTCGGGCGTTGGGGCGTTCACGCGCGCGATAAGCGCGTGAACAGCCCCTGGGCGAGAAGGCCCCATCCCCGACACACTCGCCCCAACCACAGGCAAGTCCACAAACCAGCCCACGAGTCGATACGCCCGGCGCTACGCGCGCGGACTACTCAATCAGCGGTGAAACCGGACTACTCAATCAGCGAAAGGTGAGCCCGTTAGACCGAGGCCGTGCTCAGGACCAGATGCAGGAAGCGCAGATAGTTGTCGACCGCCGCGGGCGGGATCGGGCCCTCCGTGATCACCGCGACCACGTCACGCTCGAACCACAACTGCTTGAACGACGGCACACCCGGCTCCATGAAGGCGCTCCACACCTCCGGCACCAAGAGCTTGCGGGCGAAATCGGGATCCTCCGACGTCACGCGCCAGCGGTCGTCGAACGACGGATCACCCACCTGGATGTCTCCGGAGCCGACCAGCTCCGCCAGCAGCGGATCCTCCAACGTGATCCGCACCGGCTTCAGCACCAACCCCGGGCGCCGCACGCACAGCGCGTGCCGCACGCTCTGCCGCTCCCCCAGCTGCACCGTGGACCGCCAGCCGAAGCACGGCAGATCGCCGAACTTCCCGACGAAGCCCTCCGTGAAGCTCGCGCCCTCCGTCTTGGGCAGCGGCGCATGGTTGTACCGCTCGACGATGTTGCTCGCGTTGGGCGCGTACAGCCAGCCGCGTTCCTGCGCCCACAGCCGCCACTGATCCGCCACCGACAACGCCGGGCGCTGGGCCACGAGCGGCCGCGACGGCGCCACCGTATCGAGCGCCTTCAGCGGGTTGCCCGCCAGCGCGGCCGCCCGCTGCGGCTGGATCTCCGCCCGCAGCTTCGCCAGCACATGGGCAGGGATGAGGTCGATGAGGCGACGTAGGAACGTGAGGTAGCGGTCGATCATGCCGGGCTCGATCGGGATGAGGCTGCTGACCAGCACGGCGTCGTGCTCGAACCACAGCTGGAAGAAGTCCGGCACCATGCCCATCAGCTCGCGGCGCATGGATTCGTCGAACAGGTCGACGGCGAAGCGCTCGCTCGACGTGATGACTTCCCAATAAAGATCGAACTCGGAATCGAGCGGCACGCCACCCGGCGACGTCGCGAAGCTGGCCTCCCGCAGCGTCAGCGCCGGGAACCGGACGCCGGGCACGTTGACGGCAATCACCTGCAGCTGCCCAACCGGGGCGGCGCCGGGGCCGGAGAGGAACCCGAAGCAGGGCATACCTCCGTAGGTGCCCACCCAGCCGTGCGTGACATAGCGCGTGCCGGTGGCCAACCCGCCGCCACGGAACGTGGTGCGCATCGCGTCCCACACGGGCACGTACTTCCAGCGCCGCGCCGACGCCCACGTCTCGAGTTCGCGCTCCATGTCACCTCCTGCTGGGTTCCCATCCTGCCAGCCCGCGGGCGTTTGGGGTTCCCGGGCCCGCCGTCGCATAATGGGCACGACCAGCACGGCGTTGATGGGGCCATCACCTCGGAGCCGCCGGAAGAACGGCGAGGCAACTCGCTCACTAGAACCGGCAGCAGGCATGAATCAAGTGGGGCGTCGACGGCGCCCAACGAGGGTGGTACCGCGGGCCTCGGCTCGTCCCTCATTCGAAGACGATGTGAGAAGGACCACCCGATGACTACCTCATCCCCCGGCTACAACGCCGTGCCCGCCCAGGTTGATTTCCCGGCGCTCGAGCACGACATTCTGGAGCTCTGGGCAGAGCGCGACACCTTCACCGAGTCCCTCGACGCCTCCAAGTCCGGCCAGCCGTGGACGTTCTACGAGGGCCCGCCGACGGCGAACGGCATGCCGGGCGCGCACCACATCGAGGCTCGCGTCTTCAAGGATCTTTTCCCCCGCTACAAGACGATGCGCGGCTACCACGTGGAGCGCAAGGCGGGCTGGGACTGCCATGGCCTGCCCGTTGAGCTCGCCGTCGAGAAGGAGCTGGGCTTCTCCGGCAAGGCCGACATCGAGGCCTACGGCGTGGAGCCGTTCAACGCGAAGTGCCGCGAGTCGGTGCTGCGCCACGTCGACGTGTGGCAGGACCTCACCACCCGCATGGGCTACTGGGTGAACCTCGACGACCCGTACGTGACGATGACGCCGGAGTACGTCGAATCGCTGTGGTGGGCGCTGAAGGAGATCCACACCAAGGGCCTGCTCGAGGAGGACTACCGCGTCGCCCCGTACTGCCCGCGCTGCGGCACCGCGTTGTCGGACCACGAACTGGCGCAGGGCTACGAAGAGGTCACCGACCCGTCGATCTACGTGCGCTTCCCCCTGACCTCGGGCCCCCTCGCCGGCGACGTCGACCTCTTAGTGTGGACGACGACGCCCTGGACGCTTGTGTCCAACACCGCCGCCGCCGTGCACCCCGACGTGACGTATCGCGTCGCCACCAAGGGCGGCGAGAAGTCGCTGCTGATCGCCGAGCCGCTGGCCGAGAAGGTGCTGGGCGAGGAGTGGACGCTGACCGAATCGTTCCTCGGCAAGGATCTGGAGCGCTGGACGTACCAGCGTCCGCTGGAGCTCGTGGACTTCCCGGAACCCGCCCACTTCGTCGTGCTGGCCGATTACGTCACCACCGAGGACGGCTCCGGCATCGTCCACCAGGCCCCGGCCTTCGGTGAGGACGATATGAATGTGTGCCGCGCCTACGGTCTGCCGTTCGTGAACCCCGTCACGAAGCAGGGCGAGTTCGAAGCCGACCTCCCGCTGGTTGGCGGCAAGTTCTTCAAGGACGCCGACAAGTACATCGTCGAGGATCTCGAGAGCCGCGGCCTGATGTTCCGCGTGCTCGACTACACCCATAGCTACCCGCACTGCTGGCGCTGCCACACCGCGCTGCTCTACTACGCCATGCCGTCGTGGTACATCCGCACCACCAAGCTGAAGGACCAGCTGCTCGCCGAGAACGAGGACACCACCTGGTTCCCGGAGACGGTCAAGCACGGCCGCTACGGCGACTGGCTCAACAACAACATCGACTGGGCCCTGTCACGCACCCGCTACTGGGGCACGCCGTTGCCGATCTGGCGCTGCGAGGACGACCACCAGGTGTGCGTCGGCTCGCGGGCCGAGCTCTCCGAGCTGACCGGCACCGATCAGTCGCAGTTGGATCCGCACCGCCCGTTCGTCGACGACATCACCTTCGGTTGCCCCACGTGCGGCAAGGAATCGCGCCGCGTGCCGGAGGTGATCGACGCGTGGTTCGATTCCGGCTCCATGCCGTTCGCCCAATGGGGCTACCCGCACGTCGAGGGCTCGAAGGAGATCTTCGAGGAGCGCTACCCGGCGGACTTCATCTGCGAGGCCATCGACCAAACCCGCGGCTGGTTCTACTCGCTGATGGCGGTGGGCACCGCGGTGTTCGGGAAGTCGTCGTACAAGAACGTCGTCTGCCTCGGCCACATCCTCGCCGACGACGGCCGCAAGATGAGCAAGCACCTGGGCAACACCATCGACCCGATCGCTCTCATGGACAAGCACGGCGCCGACGCGGTGCGCTGGTTCATGGCGTGTTCGGGGTCGCCGTGGATGGCGCGTCGCGTGGGCGATTCCACGATCGGTGAGACCGTCCGCAAGGTGCTGCTGACGTACTGGAACACCGTCGCGTTCCACACGCTGTACGCCCGCGCTGCCGGCTGGACGCCGACCGGTGAGGCCCCCGCCGTGTCCGAGCGTCACGTGCTGGATCAGTGGCTGACGTCGGTGACGCAGGAGCTGATCCGCGACGTCACTGCAGCACTCGACGCGTACGACACCCAGCGCTTCGGCACGCTGCTGGCCAACTTCATCGACGCGCTGTCGAACTGGCACGTCCGCAGGTCGCGCCGTCGGTTCTGGAACGGCGACCCGGGCGCGCTGTGGACGCTGCACGAGACGCTCGACGCGCTCACCCGTCTGCTGGCCCCGATCATGCCGTTCGTCACCGAGCGCGTGTGGCAGGACCTGTTCTACGCCGCGAACCCGGAGGGCCCGAACTCGGTGCACCTGGCGCCGTGGCCGGAGGCCGACGAGTCGCTGATCATCCCCGCGCTGACCGAGGCGATGGAGGTGACCCGCCGCGCCGTCGAACTGGGTCGCGCCGCGCGTGCCGATTCGAAGATGAAGATCCGTCAGCCGCTCAGCCGCATGCTGGTGCCGTCGGCGATCTTCGAGAAGCTCACGCCTGAGCTGCAGGAGGAGATCAAGTCTGAGCTGAACGTGGAGGCCGTTGAATCCTTCGCGTCCGCCGGCGACCTCGTCGATTACTCGGCGAAGGGCAACTTCCGCAACCTGGGCAAGCGCTTCGCGAAGGCGACGCCGCTGGTGGCGAAGGCCATCGAGCAGCTCGACGCGGCCTGGCTGGCTGAGCAGATCCGCGACGCCGGCAAGGCGTTCATGGAGTTCGAGGGCGAGCAGGTGGAGCTGACCGCCGACGACGTGCTGCTGAGCGAGCGTCCGCGTGAGGGATGGTCGGTCATCAATGAGCAGGGCGAGACGGTGGCGCTGGATCTGGAGCTGACTCCGGAGCTGGTCGCGGCCGGTCTGGCCCGCGAGGTGGTGCGCTTCCTGCAGGATGCCCGCAAGAAGGCCGGTTTCGACATCTCGGATCGGATCAAGGTGACGCTGGAGGCCGACGGCCCCATCGGCGGAGCGATCGACGCGCACGGTTCGTCGATCGCCGACGAAGTGCTAGCGGTGGAGTTCGTGCACGGCCCGGTCGCGGAGCCGACGGACGTCGACGACGAGTTGGGCCT
>DYZF01000262.1 GCA_020741375.1 Tessaracoccus flavescens | reverse complement strand
GGTGCGCATGGTGCACGCGGCGGGGGCAACGGACATCGCCGATGACGTGAACTTCACCCCCGGCGTCGTGGCGGCGGCGAACACCGCGCTGCGGGCGGGAGCGCCCATCTTCTGCGACTCGTCGATGGTGTCAACTGGCATCATCCGCTCGCGGCTGCCCCGTGACAACGACGTGATCTGCCACATCAAGGACCCCGCGCTGGTCGAGATCGCTGCCGCGAGGGGGATCACAAAGACCATGGCCGCCGTCGATCTGTGGCTGCCGCGCCTGGAGGGCGCCGTCGTCGCCGTGGGAAACGCCCCGACGGCGTTGTTCCGCCTGCTGGAGATCGTTGCTGAGACCGGTGCCCGGCCCGCGGCTGTGATCGGCATCCCGGTCGGCTTCGTCGGCGCCGCGGAATCAAAGGAGGCGCTGGTCGCCAATCCGTTCGGCCTCGACTACCTGGTGGTCTCCGGTCGCCGCGGTGGCAGCGCCATGACGGTCGCGGCGGTCAACGCGATCGCGAGCACCGACGAACTGACCAACACCTCCCGCCAGGACTGAAGCCGTTGTCAGCTGGACCAGCACGAGTCCGAGCTCGTGGCGGCCCGCTTACGCGACCCCGGCCAAGGCGACAGGACGGGGCTCTGGCAGACTCGCCTCACAACATGAAACCGCTTCGTGCAGGCACAGGAACCCGGGAGTTGTCCGGGACGGTCGCGCCACTGTGAGCCCCTTCAGGGAAGTCAGAAACTCAGCCTG
Source organism: Tessaracoccus flavescens (assembly GCA_020741375.1). Lineage (GTDB taxonomy): Bacteria > Actinomycetota > Actinomycetes > Propionibacteriales > Propionibacteriaceae > Arachnia > Arachnia flavescens_A. The sequence continues at coordinate 3,726 of DYZF01000262.1, read as the reverse complement.
TACGAACCAATGCCCGGGACGCTGAATCTCGGCAGAAGGAGTGCAGATGCACATAGCTGAAGGGTTTCTCCCACCCCTCCAATGCGCGGCCTGGTTCGCCGTCGCCGCCCCGTTCGTGATTCATGGCGGCCGTGCCGTCGTCCGCGAGGCCAGGAAGTCACCGGAGAACAGACTGCTGCTCGCCGCCGCGGGTGCCTTCACTTTCGTCCTCTCGGCCATCAAGCTGCCGTCGGTGACCGGGAGTTCTTCGCATCCCACCGGCACCGGGGCAGGGACCATCTTGTTCAAGCCGCCGGTCATGGCGTTTCTCGGCACGGTCGTGCTGCTCTTCCAGGCCCTGCTGTTGGCGCACGGTGGCCTGACGACGCTGGGCGCGAACGTGTTCTCGATGGCGATCGCCGGCCCCTGGGCGGGCTACGGCGTCTGGCGCCTGCTCAAGGCGGCGAAGGCCCCCACGTGGCTGGGCGTGTTCTTCGCCATGGCCGTGGCGAACCTGTTCACCTACTGCGTCACGTCGCTGCAACTGGCACTGGCCTACCCCGACGCCACGACGGGCTTCCTGGGCGCCGTCGCCAAGTTCCTCGGCGTCTTCGCCGTCACCCAGATCCCGCTGTCCATCGCCGAAGGCGTCCTCGGGGTGCTCCTGTTCGGGTTCTTCACCCGCGTCGCGCCGACCGAGCTGGCCCGCTTGGGCGTCACCGCGTCGGACAAGGAGGTCGTTCATGTTTGAGCGCAAGGACTGGTTCATCGGGCTGGCCCTCGTGGCCGTCATCGTCGCGATCTTCGCGTTCTCGCTGACCATGGCCCCGAAGCCCGCGGAAGGCGAGGAGGCATTCGGGGGCAGCGACGCGGCCGTGACCGCGATCCTCGAGGAGGAGCACGGCGCCCTGCCCTGGTTCTCCCCGATCTTCGAGCCCGGCAGCGGCGAGATCGAGTCGGGCCTGTTCGCCGTCCAGGCGGCGCTCGGTGCGGGAATTCTCGGCTTCGCCCTCGGCCAGCTGCGCGGCAGGGCTGTGGCCCGGCGCGAGCCGGAGTCGGCACGACAGTGACCACCTACTCCATCGACGACGCCGCCTGGGCCAGCCCGTGGCGGCGCCGTCGAGTGGGGGAGAAGGTGCTGCTCAGTCTTGCGCTCGTGCTCACCGCGCTGCTCACACCCCCCTGGCCCGGATGCGTGGCCGTTGCCCTGCTCTCCGTCTTTTTGATCATCGGCCCGGCCCGCATCCGACCATCCCTGCTTGCCACTGTGCTCGTCGCGCCGTTGACCTTCCTGCTGCTCGGCACCCTTCCCGTCGTCCTTCAGTTCGGTGGCGACGGGTGGGGCGTCGGCCCGCTGCGGCTCTCGCAGGAGGGGCTGACCACCGCGGCAGGGCTCTTCGTCCACGGCATCGCGGGCACGCTCGCCATCATGGTGTTGGCCACGACGACGCCGATGGTCGACCTGCTGACCTGGCTTCGCGGAGTCCACCTGCCTGACCCGCTCCTCGAGGTCGCATCGCTGACCTATCGCCTGCTGTTCCTGCTGCTCGCCACCACCGTCGCGGTGCGAGACGCGCAGCACGCGCGGTTGGGCGACGAGGCCACGTTCCGACGTCGCTGGGCAACGGTGACCTCGACGACGGGGAGCATCATCCTGCGCACGTGGGACCGGGCCGCCCGTCTGCAACGCGGGCTCGAGGGCCGTGGCTACGAGGACTCGCTCGTCACGTTGGCGCCCATCCGCCGCCGCAGTTGGCCCTTCGTCGCGATGACCGCGGTCGGCGTGTCCGGTGTGTGGCTCCTCTGCTGGGCTGCCGCATGACCGAGATCCTCGGTGCCTTGGACCTCACGGCTGGATTCCCTGGGAGCCCGCCCGTGCTCGACGGCGCCTGCGTATCGATCCGACGTGGCGTGCGCATGGCGCTGCTCGGACAGAACGGGTCAGGCAAGACGACCCTGCTGCGCTGCCTGGCGGGGGCGCTCCCGCCGATCCGCGGCACGATCCGCGCGAACGGAACAGCGCTGGCACATGCCAGGGCGTCGTTGCGTGCGCATCGGCGGCTGGTACAGCTGGTGCTGCAGGACCCGGACGACCAACTGTTCTCCGCCGACGTCACGCAGGACGTCTCCTTCGGTCCGCTGAACCTCGGCCTCGGTGAGGCCGGCGCCCGAGCTCGCGTCGAAGAGGCGCTCGAGCTGCTGGCCATCACGCACCTCGCCGAGCGGCCCACCCATCAACTGAGCTACGGCGAGCGCAAGCGCGTTGCCATCGCGGGCGCCGTGGCAATGCGCCCCTCCGTGCTGTTGCTGGACGAGCCGACCGCCGGGCTCGACCCTGCAGGAGTCGCCGAGTTGATGGCGACTCTTGACGGCCTCGACACGACTGTCGTGCTGGCCACGCACGACGTCGATCTGGCGCTCAGCTGGGCCGACGAGGTCGCGGTAGTCAGTGGTCGTCGCGTCCGCCAGGGGGACCATTCGATCCTTGGTGACGAGGAATTGCTCGCCTCCGCCCGTCTCCGCCGCCCGTGGCAGCTCGAGCTCCTGCACCGGCTCGGGATCTCCGCCAACCCGCTGCCCCGCAGCGTCGACGACGTGGCGCGAGCGATCCAATGAGATCAGGCCTTCTCGACCGCCCACTGGATGACGGTGCGGTACGGCGTCCAGCCGAGCAGCGAACCGAGCGGCTCAGCGTTCTCCACCTGGATCCGGGACAGGTGCCCCTTCCAACGCTCGTGGGCCGCGATGCACAGCAGCTCGGCCTCGAGCGTGATGCCGTGCACGACGAGGCGGCCGCCTGCGTGGAGAGCCGACATGGCCAGCTCCAGCACCGGCATGGTTGCGCCCCCGCCGACGAAGACCGCGTCGGGGGAGGGCAGTTCGGCGAGCACATCGCCTGCGAGGCCTTCGACCAGGTGGAAGGCTCCCTGGGGCGTGAGTCGCTCGGCATTGGCCAGCGCCCTCGACGCTCGGTCGGCCCGGCGCTCGACTCCGATGGCGCGGGCCCCGTCGGCCGCCCGGCACCATTCGACGGCGATCGAACCAGCGCCCGTGCCGATGTCCCACAAGAGCTGCCCGGGCAGCGGCCTCAGATGCGCGAGCGCACTCGCGCGCACCACGCGTTTGGTGATGAGGCCGTCGCTCTCGAACGCCTCGTCCGGCAGCCCTGGAGTGCACCCGAACAGCGCGCCGTCACGGTCGATGATCATGCCCATATCGTATTGGAGGAATCGTGACCCGAGGACAGATCACCGTTGAGCCTGACGACGGCCTCACGACGAGGGGGCGCCGGAACAGGCCCCTGCTCATGGTCAACACAGGAGAAGGCAAGGGCAAGACGAGCGCGGCCATGGGCATGGCCATGAGGTCGTGGGCGCAAGGCTGGTCCGTCGGTGTCTACCAGTTCGTGAAGTCCGCGTCCTGGACGACGGGGGAGTACGTGGCGCTGACGAGGCTCGGGGAACTCGACGGCGACGTAACCTTCGAGCGGATGGGCACCGGCTGCACCTGGATGCGGTCGGCCCACGGCGGCGAGGTGAGCGCGGAGGAGGCAGCAGTGGCGGCCTGGGCCCATGTCCGGCAAGGGCTCGCCGAGGAGCGGCACCGGCTCTGGGTGCTCGATGAGTTCACCTATCCCATGGCCTGGGGCTGGGTCGATACTGACGAGGTGGTCGAGGCCCTTCGATCGCGCCCGGGAACGCAGCATGTCGTCATCACAGGTCGGCGATGCCCACAGCCGATCCTGGA